>JANNDQ010000558.1:0-9292 GCA_031387965.1 Chamaesiphon sp. OTE_75_metabat_567 | reverse complement strand
CGGCGCGGGGCTGAACTAGTTAGTCTGCCAGAAAACTTTGCCTTTCTGGGCACGGAAGAAGATAAAGTCAGTCAAGCTGAGGAAATTGCGACTCAAACTGAGAAATTTCTGAAAACAACCGCTCAGAAGTTTCAAGTTACCCTGGTTGGCGGTGGCTTTCCCGTTCCGGTGGGTACTCAGGGTAAAGTCTATAATACTGCGTTGCTGGTCGGGCCGAATGGCGAAGAACTAAGTAGATATGAGAAGACGCACTTATTTGATGTCGATCTCCCGGATGGTAATACCTATCAAGAATCAAGTACCGTCATGGCAGGGATCAAACTGCCGGATGTCTATCATTCGCCCGAACTAGGCGGGATTGGCTTGTCTGTCTGCTACGATGTCCGTTTTCCAGAGCTGTACCGTCATCTTTCCAAAATGGGCGCAGATGTATTATTTGTCCCAGCTGCTTTTACAGCTTACACTGGCAAAGATCACTGGCAAGTGTTGTTACAAGCCCGCGCGATCGAAAATACCTGCTACGTGATCGCTCCTGCTCAAACTGGCACCCACTATGCCATGCGCCAAACTCACGGACACGCGATGATCATTGGTCCCTGGGGTGTAATCCTAGCAGATGCTGGCGATCTACCTGGAGTCGCGATCGCCGAAATCAGCCCCACCCGCCTCGCCCGCGCCCGCGCTCAGATGCCCTCTCTCCAGCATCGAGTTTTTGCCTAATGTTCGGTAGCAGGCTATTAGACCAGATGATAAAGTAGAAGATATCAAAGAATTAAGAGTTAAATGTGTCCAACCTATTTTTCACCACGGAACAGGCAATCGTGGGTTTACGCTTATGCCATAACATCACTAATATGTATCAATCGGTTCAACTAATTAGAATCGACGATCGCACTAAGAACTTAATTATCTTAGTAGGTGAAGAAATAGAAATAGTAATTTCTCCTAATGGTAAATGGAGGTTTAATCGATGAAAAGTGACTTCAAGACTATGACGAAATCAGAGCTACGTGCTTATGTATTAGAGCACCGTGAAGATCAAGAAGCTTTTCAAGCTCTAGCTGACATCATCTACGCCAATCCTAATCCGCAATGGCACCAACCTGAAGAGGCAGAAAATATTAGTGAGTTATTTCCTCTACCCGATCGTGGTGGAACTTAAATAAGTCAATGCCACAAACTTTATACTATCTAATTAAATTCTATGACTGCTAGCAATATTCAACTACTCAGTATCGGCGTTAGCCTAGTTTTAGTGGTGATGACATTCTTATTTATCTTTCGGATCGTCTTGACTTGGTATCCTCAGGTAGAGAGTCAAAAATTACCGTTTAGTCTAGTTGTTGCACCAACGGAACCTTTCCTTGCACCGTCTCGTAAAATCATCCCCCCAATTGGTGGTGTTGATATTACGCCGATTGTTTGGGTAGCAATTATTAGCCTAGTTCGTGAAGTTTTAGTTGGACAGCAGGGCTTGATTACGATGATGGCTCACTAAATATTACTTGGGCACGGGTCAATTCAACTGCATCTCTGCCGTCAGCTGATTGAAAATAAACTTTGACTTTTTCATCACGAGAAGTAGGCAGTTTCTTGCCAACAAAATCAGGGTGAATTGGTACTTGGCGATGACCTCGATCGATCAGTACTGCTAATAAGATATCTTTAGGTCTACCGTATTCATTAACAGCATTCAGTGCTGCACGAATAGTTCGTCCCTGATAAATCACATCATCTGCCAAGATCACCGTTTTACCATTTAAGCTAACTGGAATCTCAGTCTTGCTGGGTGTTCTAACCCCAATTAGGTCGAGATCGTCACGATAGAAAGTAATATCTAGAGCCGCGACAGGTACCTTAATTCCTTCTAACATCTCAATTTGTTTAGCCAACATTTCCGCAAAGGGCACACCTTTAGTCTGGATTCCCACTAGAACTATTTGTGATAAATCTCGACAGCGTTCGTTAATTTCTGAAGCTAATCTGACGATTGTTCGGCGGATTTCGTCAGCAGATAAAATTTCAATTACGGAGTTAGACATGTTGGAAAATAGTGAATGGTGGATGGCGAAAAGTGCGGTCTTGGGGTTTCCCCTGCTTGGGTATGGGTCACGGATGGGGAACCCATCCGACCCAACTCCGCAAGTGGAGCACCTTTTCAAGACAGTGGATGGTGAATAGTTATATGATTTAGAGCTAAACTATTCTCCTTCACAGCGGCTTAGCCAATAACTGATTTAAGCCTTGAATGAAGCTATAGATCGAAATTAATAATAAAGTTAAGCGAAATAAATTGCTGACAATACTGTCGGGTAACTTTGGTAAATAGCGGGTACCAAATTGTGCTCCGAGTAAACCACCAATTCCCAGCGTTAAACCCTGAGAGAATGAAACATGACCATTCATACTGTGTCCAATTGTCGCAGACACAGCTGTAATGACGACAACTCCCAGACTAGTCTGAATTGCTACCTTAATTGTCTCTCCTAACAACAGCATCTGTAAAGGTACCATAATTGCCCCACCCCCAACGCCAACTAAGCCAGCCACCAAGCCAGCCAAACTACCTGTGAGGATGTTTGATAATAGTTTGTGGTTAGCACCGAGTGTAGCGACAGATTCGGCATCAACTAGCTGCTGTTTTAAACCGACTAGATAGATATTTGTCAGCATTAGTGCCGCAAAGCCAAATAACAGCCAAGCAGCGGGAATATATTGGGCTAAAGCTGCGCCGATTTGGGCTGAGATCATCGCTGGCAAACCTAGTGAGCTAATTTTGCGCCAGTCGATGTATCCCATCCGCCAATTTTGGATACTTCCCGACAATGAGGTGAGTAAAATCGCCAGACTACTAGTCCCGATCGCCTTAATCGGCGTAAAACCTAGATATACCATCAATGGTACCAGTACCGAGCCACCGCCTATCCCCAACACTCCCGCTAACACCCCCGACACCAAGCCACCACATACTAGAGTCAAATCCAAGGGCACATTAGATCCTATTGATATTGATATTGCATAATATTAAGCTTAGCTCGATCGCACTACCAACCACCAGCCTTTTTCCCTAACCTAGATAAGGGGTAGTTGATAGTTGATAGTCAATCAAATCTCTACAGCAAACATCTAACAGCTAAGACCTAAAGCCTAACACCTAATACCTAATACCTAATTTTATGGCATACCAGTGGTTTAAGTCTTTTCATATTGTCGGTTTTACAGTTTGGTTCGCAGGCTTATTTTATCTAGTTCGGCTATTTATTTATCACGTCGAAGCAAATGATCAGCCAGAACCTGCTAGAGGTATTCTCAGAGCACAGTACCAAATCATGGAACAGCGGCTTTATAGTATTATTACCACACCAGGAATGCTAGTAACGATCGCAATGGCAATCGGGATTATCTCTACTGAGCCTGAGATTATTCATCAACGTTGGCTACATATTAAAATCGGATTAGTTGTGCTACTAATTGGTTATCATCACTATTGCAAGAGTTTGATGAAAAAGCTAGCTGTAGATGAATGTAAATGGAGTAGTCAGCAATTGCGGGGACTAAATGAGCTGCCGACTTTATTTTTAGTTGCGATCGTTTTACTGGCTATTTTTCAAAATAATTTACCTACAGATATAACTGGTTACTTAATTGTTGGGTTAGTAGTAGTTATGGCGGCAACGATTCAGCTCTATGCTCGTAAGCGTAGACTAGATGGAGAAAAGTTAGCATCATCTACACCTGAATTAAATACCTAGTTAAGTAGCTATGTCCAAATATTTAGAGGAAAATTCGTAGGTTGGGTTGCGCGTAGCACTAGCGCAGCATCTCCGTCAGGGGATAACCCAACTAACACACCAACACCCTAGAAATGTTGGGTTTCATTCTTCTGCTTGGTGCGCTTCCATGGTCGGGAAACCCGACCGGAGCGCATCCGCAACCCAACCTACCAGAAAAGATTTGTCCGTCAATCAGCCACTATCCACTAATCATCGATGCCAACTAAATCCAATTATACATCTACAGATATCCAAGCAATATTTAATCGAATTGCGCCTGTGTATGATCGACTAAATAATGATCTCAGCTTGGGTATTCATTGGGTATGGAAACAAATGGCAGTAGCTTGGAGTGGTGCTAAATCTGGCGATACCTGTCTGGATATCTGCTGTGGCAGTGGTGATATTACTCAACTGATGGCAAAACAAGTAGGCGCGACAGGTGCCGTGATTGGCGCTGATTTTGCCGCTGCTCAATTAGAAAATGCCGCAGTCAAGATTGCTAGTATATACCCACCTTTGAATCAAATTGAATGGGTAGAAGCTGATGCACTCGATCTACCATTTGCAGATGATTATTTTGATGCAGCTACAATGGGTTATGGCTTACGCAACGTCACAGATATTCCCCGCTGTCTAGCAGAATTGTGCCGAGTGATTAAGCCGAATAGTAAGGTAGCCATCCTTGATTTTCATCGTCCTAGCAATAATCTAATTCGTCGCTTTCAACAATGGTATCTGGATACGATCGTCGTACCAAAAGCAACTCAATTGGGGATGACAGATGAATATGCTTATTTGAATCCGAGTCTCGATCGATTCCCGACTGGTACTGAACAAGTAAAATTAGGATTAGCGGCTGGATTTAGTCACGCAACTCATTACCCGATCGCAGGTGGTATGATGGGCATATTAGTATTGACCAAGAGGTCGGATGATTAACAAAAATTGATTTTAATTGCTGATTGATTAAATTGGATCGAGCATGAATCGGTCCAATTTAATGCTATTCTCTGACTTTTCAGCAACCCCTACTTACGGACGACTTTCTGTTCTAATGATGCAGTTAGAGGCACCTGGAGAGTTGGAGTTGTGGTCACAGTAGAAGTTGGTGTAGAATCTGCGAGCATCGCTGAGCGAAAACTACCAAAGTAGACTAACCAAACTGTGACGGAAATCGCCGCTGTGATTATGTGCTTTGACATACTATTAATTTTTGTGGGAAATCGAGGGGTTTGAATCGAGAGATCGACTGTTAGCTAGGATATTAGCATAATTTGTAATTAAAAAAACCAACCCACATCGTAATCGATGTGGGTTGGTTTTTGAGCCTATGGCTCTAACTGTCGCGGAAATTAAGCTCCAACTTTAGCAGTCGAACGTTGCTTGCGCCGACCAATTGGTGCAGTACTCGAACCAGCACCAACAAGATCCTTACTAGCACCAACATCTGCAACTACTTTAGCCTTGCGAGGAGTAGAACCATCCTCTGGAGTTTGCATCATCAGTACCAATAATGGCTTACTTTGCAATTCACGACGAACCAAGCGTTGGAGGGCAGATTCTAGCTCGATTTGCAGACCCGCCCAGTCGATTTCACTTTGGCCGGATTCAAACTTACGGGAGAATCGATCCCAACGATCGATCAGACAATTCTCGATCGTTTTTTGAATCAATGCGGATATTAATGACTGTTCCACAGCAGTGACTACACCTCGGAGATTAACCTGAGGTTTAACCATCATTTTACCATCTAGACCGATCGCTAGCGCTACAGTCACCACTCCATCACCAGCGAGCTGTTTGCGCTCTTCCATGACCTGGGCTTGGTCATGAACGATGCCCGCATTGTCAACTAATTGGATACCAGACGGTACTTTACCAGCTTTACAGATACTATTTTCAGTCAGTTCGACGATATCACCGTTATCGATGATCACCATGTTCTCAGCGGGAATTCCGGTACTCTGAGCGGTTTGGGAATGCTTGATTAGCATCCGGTGTTCGCCGTGGACTGGGATGAAATATTTAGGACGAGTTAAACTTAGCATCAATTTCTGATCTTCCTGACAACCGTGTCCAGAAACGTGAATGCCCTTATCCCGTCCATAGATGACGTTGGCTCCCTGCATCATCAATTTGTCGATGGTATTGACTACGGCGATAGTATTGCCGGGGATTGGGTTCGCGGAGAAGATGATCGTATCACCTTTACGAATGCGGACTTGACGATGTTGCCCGTTGGCAATGCGGGTCATCGCGGCGAGGGTTTCACCTTGAGAACCAGTTGTTAAGACTAACACTTGGTTGTCGGGGAGATGATTGGCGGATTGGAGCGGCTCAAATACATCATCGGGACAATTAATATAGCCGAGGTTGCGCGCGTGAGCGATCACGTTGAGCATTGATCGACCGACTACACAAACCTTGCGATTGTACTTCATGGCGATCTCGATCGTCATGTTGATCCGGTGGACGGATGATGAGAAGGTTGTTACCATCACCCGACCTTTGGCTTGACTAATAAATCGGTCGAGATTAGGAAATACCGAACGTTCTGATGGCGTAAATCCAGGTATTTCGGAGTTGGTAGAATCACTGATTAGGCAGAGCACACCTTTTTCACCATGCTCGGCTAGCTTCGCGTAGTCGTACGCTTCACCATCAACAGGCGTATGGTCGAATTTAAAATCTCCGGTGTGAATAACTACGCCAACTGGAGTATGCAGTGCAACGGTGAAGCTATCTGCGATCGAGTGAGTATTCCGAATAAACTCAACGAAGAATGATTCACCAATTCTGACAATATCACGGGGCGCTACTGTCTTGATTTTAGTCCGATCAGCGACACCAGCTTCTTCTAGTTTGCCCTGCAATAGTGCCATTGCTAGGCGAGGGCCATAAATAATCGGAATATCAAACTGCTTGAGGTGATAAGGAATTCCACCGATATGATCTTCATGTCCGTGCGTGACGATCATCCCTTTAATTTTGTGCTGATTTTCCCGCAGATAAGTCATGTCCGGCAAGACAATATTGATGCCATGCATTCCATCGGTTGGGAACGCTAGCCCCGCATCCAAAAGTAAAATCTCATCATTGATCTCAAAGACACAGGTATTTTTACCTATTTCATGTAAACCACCCAGTGGGATAATTTTGAGCGTGGGTTCATTAGGATTTTTGTTGACGATTGGAGCGCTGGCTGATTTGATGATTGGACGCATTTAGATAAATTAAAGATAAGTTGAATGAATTCATGGACAAAACTGATTAACTCGATCTACTTGTTGTTAGCAACTAACTCAATTAGTTGTATAACCCAGTAACTAAGATCGAAGATTTTGGATGCTTTGTAGTGATAACGACCTATTTCATTGCTGATATCCCTACTTAGCTAGATCGAATAACTGTAACGGGGATAATATCCCACTCACAACTGGAGATCGGTAATATAATCCACCAAAATATCAAACTATGCGCTAGAAATTTGCACTGGCTATTATTAAACTAACTGAATATTTATTGTTTAAGTCGGACTGTAGATTCAGGGTGCTGATACCTTAACTCTTACCTAGCAACCAACTTGAGGTGATTTAGAATCTTATCTGCTTTAATTCTACAGTTTTGATGCAGCTTGTGCTGCTATTTGGTCGGTTTTTGTTCCGACAGCTTTTCGACTTAATTCAGGCTTTTTCCTCGTTATCTTAGTTGTATCATAATATCGTCGATGGGTCAATGAATCGGGGATCGATTACTATTTGCCTTAATGTTTGCCTGCGACAAGTAAACCTTGTTCCTGAAGTAACTGTTGCAGCTGCGGTAACAATTCCAGGGGTAATTCACACATCGGCAACCGTAGTCCGCCGACTTCCCAACCTTGCAATTTTAAGGCTGCTTTAATCGGCATGGGGTTGGGTGCTATAAACAGTCCTTTGAACAGTGGTAACATTTTGAGATGCAGTTGAGCTGCCAATTGATTCTGACCGGACTCAAATGCACTAATCATTTGTTGGATTTCATTTCCGACAAGGTGACTGGCGACGCTGACTACCCCACTCCCACCAATTGCTAGTGTCGGTAATGTTAATGAGTCATCACCTGCATAAATTTTGAAATCTGGCGGTGTTAGCTGCCGAATTTGACTCGCTATATCTATATTACCCGTCGATTCCTTAATTGCGACAATCCCGTCTAATTTAGCTAGCAACCCGACTGTTTCTGGTTCTAATACTTGTCCAGTGCGTCCAGGGATATTGTAAAGCATCATCGGTAAATCGCAAGCAGCGGCGATCGCCTCAAAATGTCGATACAAGCCGATTTGCGGTGGCTTATTATAGTATGGAACTACCTGAAGACTAGCATCTACTCCCAGTTTAGCAGCTTTTTGGGTGGCTTCGATCGCCTCACTGGTAGAATTCGATCCCGTCCCAGCAATTACTTTCGCCGTCCCCGCAACAGCTGACTTGACCACTTGAAACAGTTGATACTCTTCATCCCAGCTCAACGTTGGTGATTCTCCCGTTGTCCCACAGACGACAATTCCATCGGAACCATTTGCTGTCAAATACGCTGCTAATCGCTCGGCTTCGGCATAGTGAACATTCCCATCCAGATCGAAGGGTGTAACCATTGCCGTAATGACTCGTCCGAAATCAATTGTCATGGGTCAGGTGTTAGGTAGTGGGCTTTAGGCTTTAGGCTTTTGGCTTTTGGCTTTAGGTATTAGGCTTTTGGCTTTAGCTTTGGGCTGAAGTCCCCTCCACGGAGCGAAAAGTGCGGTCTTGGGGTTTCCCCAAGTGAAGCACCTTTTCAAGACAGGGGTGCCCAACGGGCGGGGTGGGTAGATCTCCGCATCACCCCAAACCATCCAAACAATCTATTTACGTTTGAGCCAATTTTTCTCAATCAGCAACTCGGCAATCTGCACCGCATTTAACGCGGCACCCTTGCGGATCTGATCGCCACAGAGCCATAGCTCCAACCCATTGGGATGAGAGATATCTTGCCGAATCCGCCCGACTAATACTTCATCTTTCCCCGAAGCATCGATCGGCATCGGGAAATAATTGTTAGTCCAGTCTTCGACTAATTTTACACCAGGTGCGCGGGCTAGAATCGATCGAGCCTGATCGGGATCAAACGGGCTGGCAAATTCGAGATTAATTGCCTCCGAGTGGGCGCGGAGGACTGGCACGCGGATACAGGTAGCCGTAACCCGCAAATCTGGCACTCCGAATATTTTCCGAGTTTCGTTGACCATTTTCATCTCCTCTTCACAATAACCATGTTCGTCGATCGGGGTATTGTGCGGAAATAAATTAAAGGCGAGGGGATAGGGGAAAATTTCCGGTTTGGGTGGCTTGCCATCGAGAATGTCCCGACTTTGGGTTTCTACCTCCGCCATCGCTCTGGCACCTGCACCACTTGCTGATTGGTAAGTCGCAGCGACAATCCGCTGAATTGGCTGAATTTGGTGCAGTGGGTAAATGGCGACTGCCATCAGAATCGTCGTACAG
>JANNDQ010000541.1:0-2863 GCA_031387965.1 Chamaesiphon sp. OTE_75_metabat_567 | reverse complement strand
CCATGACAATCCACTCGGTGTCTATCAACTTCCTCAGACTCATGATATTGCACCGATTAACTTCCTGCTGCGTGATCCGATCGGCAGTGGCTCAAATTTAGTTGCCCGCAGTGCAGTTCTAGCTGCAATTCAATTTCCAGTGCCGATCGATGGTACGTTCACCCAGTGCTACTTTGATGAAGATCGACAGTTAAACCCCTCTGAAGACACTGAGTGTTGGCTGAGAATGTCGCTCAAGTCCGATTTCAGGTTTGAAGGAATCCCAGAGGTGCTAATTCAGTATCGCTTGCACTCAGGCAGCTTTTCGCATCAGTTCGAGAAAAAGACCGCCTCCTGGGAGAAGTTGCTGGAAAAAGCGCGCATTTACGCACCAGCACTGATGGCAGACAAAGAAAGTGCCGCCAGCGCCTATCAATTCACGGCAATCGCCCGCCGCGCCATCAATCAAGGTGCGGGGTTAGTAGCTCTCAAACTGAGCTACCGAGCCTTACGATCATACTGGCAGATTTTGCTAGAAGAGCCGGTGCGCACCCTCCTGACTCTCGGTGCTGCCTGTTTACTCACACTACTACCTCCAGCCCTCTACCTCAAACTCCAAGCCTTGGCATTTAAGACTGTTGCTGCCAATCAAAAACGTCAATTAAGTTATACAAGTGATCATTCATAAATACTTCAGTATCTAATCAACTTGCAAATATGAAGATCACTTTAGTCTGTCACGAAATTCCCTATCCGCCAATTCATGGCGGACGGATTGATATGTGGCGCAGAATCAAAGCTCTTGCCGCACAAGGTGTCGAGCTACAGATTATCGCTTGGTGGTTTGATACTGAGCCAACGGCGGCGGAAATAGCTCAAATTCACAAATATGCCAAAAAGGTAAATTTGATTGAGATCGAGCGAACGTGGCTGGCTCGAATCGGACGAATTGGTGCATTAGGACGGTATCCGCTCGAAGTGACTGCCAGGATTGTCAAAGGTCAAAACCTTGCCACCTTACAGGCTGATGTCGAAACTTTTGCTCCCGATTTGATCTTTTTGGATGGTATTCATGGTGGCGTAATTGCTGATACACTGCACCAACGCTTGAATGTGCCGATCGTTACCCGCTCTCACAATATTGAGCATTTATACTATCAGCGGATCTTAAAATCAACAGTTGGGTCTAAACAGAAGTTAAAACGTTATTTGTCGGTGATACATTTGGAGCGATATGAACAGGATCTGTTAAAGAAAAGTGCCCTATTTTATGATATTTCTACAGATGATTTACAGTTTTGGCAAAGTAAAGGTTTTACCAACGGTCGGTTACTTTCACCACTAATTGAACCAATGCATCGGAACCAGGGCGAATTATCAACTGATTTTCCAGCTGAAGTCAACCAAACTTACGATTTAGTATTTCTAGGAAATTTATCTTTAGAGAACAATATAGCTGGAGTTATGTGGTTTATGACCGAAGTATTGCCAATCATCCGCGAGCAAATACCTGAAGTTACTGTGCTGATTGCTGGACTAAATCCTGTCGATAAAGTGATCCAGATCTGTGAACATAGCCCAGGTGTATCTCTGTTATCTAATCCAGTTTTTGCATCAGCAATTTACCAGTCGGGACGAGTATTAATCAATCCAGTTTTGACAGGTAGTGGTGTTAAAATTAAGTCAATTGAAATGCTCAGCTTTGGGAAGCCAATTGTCTCGACCTTTGAGGGTATCTCTGGGCTGCCAGCTGCCGTAAAACCATATTTCAAAGTTGCTGATGATCCGCGAGCGTTTGGATTACTGGCGATCGCCGCTTTGTCAACTGAGCATCATTTGCCAATCGATCATCAATTACTTGAATCTCTATTTGGGTACCAGACGATGGCAACTGTTATTTCAGAGCTAAAATCTATTTTGAACGGCTAGGATCTCCTGATGTATTTCACGTTCAACTAATTCGATCTGAAAGCTTACTATTTATGAGAATTAATATTTGTGGAATTGAGATCGATCGATATAATTTCGATCAAGTACTAGAACGAATTGTTACCCATGCGCTCAATAGTGGATCTCCAGAGTATGTAGTCACACCCAATGCCATGCATATTATCAGCCTACAAAAAGATGCTGCTTTTCGTGAAATTTACCGCCAAGCTTTTCTAGTCGTACCTGACGGGGTTTCACTGCTGTGGGCTGCAAAATTTCTGAACACTCCCCTCAATGGTCGAGTCAATGGTACCGATTTATTTGAACAGCTTTGTGCTGTTGCTGCTGGCAAAAAATTGAAGGTATTTCTACTCGGCGGACGACCAGGTGCAGCTGATGCCGCAGCAGAAATCTTAGCAGCTCGACATCAGGATCTAGAAATTGTCGGGACTTGCTGTCCCCCCTATGGTTTTGAATCCCAGTCAACAGAACTAGCCCTAATCAACAATCAAATCAAAGCTGTTAAACCCGATTTATTGTTTGTTGGATTGGGCGCACCTAAGCAAGAGAAGTGGATTGCTGCCAATTATCAAGAACTGGGAGTACCGATTTCGGTGGGAATTGGGGTTAGCTTCGAGCTAGTCGCAAATATGGTCAGTAGAGCACCAGTCTGGATGCAAAAAACTGGACTAGAGTGGCTATTTCGACTGATTGTCGAACCTAATCGGTTATGGAAACGCTATATCATCGGCAATCCGCTGTTTATTTGGCTAGTACTCAAACAGCGTTTGGGATTATTAACTGGCAGTAAGAGTAAGTAAGGATTGTGGATTAAATAAGATCCAGATTTGTAGGTTGGGTTGAGCCTTGCGTTGGCGTAGCCTCTCGGAACGAGAAAACCCAACATCTCTGGGGCGTTGGGTTTCGCAGAGCCTCAACCCAACCTACGCAGATT
>JANNDQ010000486.1:0-1845 GCA_031387965.1 Chamaesiphon sp. OTE_75_metabat_567 | reverse complement strand
GTCCAGGAATAAACTCCTGCATCACCCAAGGTTTACTCTCCGAAATCGGCAAAGATTTTACAAAGGCGGCAGTTTCAGCAGCAGTTTCACAGGGTAATTTAGTTAGATCCAATCGTCTAATTGAATCATACGGGATACTTTTGATAATGTATTTCCGCTGTTCATTCGTAAAGTCAAAATCGATAACTTGCTGGGGATTGGTAATCTTGTATGATTTTGGTACCCGCAGCCCCAATGCCTGAGCATCTGTGGCAAATTCATACTTATCATCCAAGCGCTGGAGCGTATCGACATCGACATGCATCACCGTGCAATAGGGTGCAAGTAACGTTTCAACTTCGGCATCGTAATAGCTGGCAACTGGGCTACAGACAGGAACGTAAACATTTACGCCTTCTTGTTTGACGATATCGAGCAGTGCTTGGGGATATTCAGGCGATCGAGGATCGGGAACGGTGTAAAATTGATCGACTGCCCAGGAGTAGCGATGTCCAGTTAGCCAATATTTATGAGTTTCAATCAGGATCGTCCGATGTCCAGCCTGATGAAACGATCGACCCAGTTGCAAGGCTTTGGTCATCTTACCACCACTGATCAAAATTGTCTGGGGATTGGTGGAAATTTGACGGGTTTGGAATGGCTTAAAGAGGATTGATCTGATCAACGCGATCGCTGTCAGTGTAAGATTTAGCGGTAGTACTAACAATAGTAAAGTCAGGGTCGCGATCGTCTTAACTCTGGTTTTAAATCTATTAGTTGCCACTGTTAGATCTGGCTCGGATGGCATCACTGCAACTGAAACTGTTTTGGTCATAATTTACTAATGTTGCAGTGAAAAATTCAATAAAAGATCCGTAGGGGCGGGTTCATGCTGACGAATACGAGTGTAACGGCAATTTTCGTACAAAACCCGCCCTCACGCACCAGCAACATTCATGTCGTATTTTTTCCTTTATTAATCGCATGATTCTGGGATTGTTTGTGGGGTTGGGCAGGTTTTGTACGATAGTTGACTTCAGGTTTGAGACGTTAGCATGAAGCGGCTCGCGCTCGTCGGGTTTCCCGACGGTTTAGCGGCGTTTTTATTATCCTGGGGGAGAGGCTCCGCCAACGGGGGTTCCCCCCGAATAAGAAAACGACAAGACAGCGAGACAAGACACCTGCCCCTACAGGGTTAACGTTCGCGTGAGAATTAGACTGCTTTAAACCCGTCGAATCAAGGTAATTCCATCCCGCAATGGGAGCAAAACCTGCTCCACACGCGGATCGTCAGCTACTGCCTGATTGAACTTAGCGATCGCAATCCCATTCTCTGTCGCCGCACCTGACAAGTAGGGCTGTCCCTGCATCAGTGTATTATCGACACAGATCAAACCATCATCAGCTAACAAACCAGTAGTTAGTAAAAGATTAAGGTAATCTAAATAACCACCTTTATCGGCATCGATGAAGACAAGATCGAATACATGTTCATCTGCCGCTAATTGTTTCATCGTCTCCAGCGCAGGTGCGACTCGGAGCGAGATTTTGCGCCCAGCAGTTGACTCGGCGAAGCACTTGCGGGCAAACTCGGCAGCATAGGCATCGACTTCGCAAGCGATGACTTCGCCACCGTCAGAAAGGGCTTCAGCCATAGCTAGAGCTGAATAGCCCGTAAACACCCCAATCTCTAACACCCGCCGCGCTTTGGTGAGGTGGATCAAAAACTTCAGAAATTGACCCTCTACATGACCAGAAACCATTTCCTGCTCTAGTGGTTTAACCGTTTCACCGTCGGAAAACCGCCGCGTCCAGTCCTCTGCATTAGTGTGCTGGACTAGTGCAGCCAGAGCCGGAGACTCAGGC
>JANNDQ010000456.1:0-11194 GCA_031387965.1 Chamaesiphon sp. OTE_75_metabat_567 | reverse complement strand
TGCTTCCCGCGTACGATTCTGTTGTGTACACATGCTTCATACGGATTTGGTTTGAATCCCAACCCGTCAAGCGTACCGCAGAACTTGTTGTAGTACAAAAGTCCTGCTAACATTGTGCCATATATTGCATTTTCTGTTTTTTTCAGATATAACTGATTATTTATTCGCAGCTCCAATTGTTCCCGTACTACCGTTAGCATGGATTTGGTTGTTTGTTTTCTTGGCACTTCCATTTATCAAGAAAATCAAAACTATGCCTAAAACTCTAGTGATTTGGCTAGGGCTATACGCATTAATATCAATGCTATCATTGGCAATAACCAATGGAGATGAAATATCATTCAAAGAATTTAGACTGAGAATTATTTCAATTTTATTTGTATGTTTGATGTATGTTCTGTATGAACAAAAGTCACTGAAACACATCAAGTATACGATCATTGCGGTGATAGTGATGTCGATCGCCAACAATTTCTATGAATTTATTAGTCCAAAATTCTTTAGTGAATTTAGTACAGGTCGTCCGGCTGGATTTTACATCAATCCCAACAAAGCAGGTTGTGCGTTAATATTTGGCTTGATATTTACGATAGACATTATCAAGAAACAATATCGATGGTGGTACATGTTCTTCATCCTGGCTGGGGTGCTCTCAACATTTTCACGGGGGGCAATCTTGGGCTGGATTCTCTGTGCCATATTCTTGTCGATTGGTAGAGTTCTGTCAGAAAAACGCAGAACGATAGTCGCCGGAGTATTCGCCTTAGTTGTCGTATTGGCACTAACCAATCCGCTCAAGATTATCGCTGACTTTGCTGGCGAATCTGATGGTGCCTGGGATGTAGTCGATCGATTAGAACAGTTCCAGAATCCTTCACTCAACGATGATTCAGCCCAGGAGCGGAAAGCCGTAGTCGGTTATGCTTGGCTGATGTTTGGCAACCATCCATTTTGGGGCAACGGATTGGGATCGACTTACAAATGGACCGTTTCAGAGGTCTCTACTCACAATATGTATCTGTTCCACATGGCAGATCATGGGATTATTGGCATCCTATTTCTACCCGGAGCGATCCTAGCTGTCACATGGAGAAATCGAGGTCAAACCAAGGTCCAGATCTTATGTTTTGCAGTCTTTACAGCTCTGTGGGGAATATTTAGTCATAATATTTTGGAAGAGAGATATATTCTGACAATTTTTGCCTTACTAGCAGCGATGAATACCAACGAGAAGTGGTATCTCAAATACTCGACTGGCAATTTCCAGCTGGCTCAAGCACCGCCAAACGCACCACTAATCTTACCACCACCTCGGGATATCCAAGCGATCGGCGGCACCCCAGATCGACGGCTACTACCGCCTAGTCGGGATACTTTCCCCTCGCAGCAAGATCCGTCGAAAATCGAGCCATCAGACATTCAGCGATTATTGCCTCCAAGTCGTAAATAATCAATTGCATCTTTGACAGTAGATAATGGGCACAATAAATAGGTACGTTGACAAACTAACTGTCAACTATCCATCTTGACTAAAACACTCCTATAAGTTAGCGCTAGAGTGATTTTAGTCGAACTGTCAACTGTCAACTAATGTAATTGCTTATGTGCGGCATCGCTGGTTATTGGCATCGCGTTCCTCAATTTAGTCAGGAACAGAGTTATGGTATCGCCACCGCTATGACTGATGCCTTGGTGCAACGAGGGCCAGATAGTAGTGGAGTCTGGCTAGATCCTGAGCTGAACATCGCCTTGGGTCATCGTCGCTTGGCGATTCTGGATCTCTCGCCGGAAGGCGCACAGCCGATGCTGTCTCAGCAGGGGCGATATGTGATGGTGTTCAATGGCGAGATTTACAATTTCGGCGAACTGAGGTCTACGCTAAATCAGCTCGGGCATCAGTTTCGCGGTCATTCAGATACGGAAGTGATGCTGGCAGCATTTACCGAATGGGGCGTGACAGCCGCAGTCAGTAAATTTGTGGGGATGTTTGCCTTTGCACTCTGGGATACCCAAACGCGAGTTCTCCACTTGGGTCGCGATCGATTAGGCGAGAAACCACTCTATTATGGGTGGGTTGGGGAAACATTACTCTTTGGCTCAGAACTAAAAGCGCTCGTACAGCATCCCCAGTGGCAAGGTGAGATCGATCGCCATGCACTAGCGCTATTTGTTCGTCATGGCTATATTCCTGCCCCACACTCGATTTATGCGGGGATTAATAAGCTGCCGCCAGGAACTCTTTTGAGCCTGCCCGCGAGTGAAGCCCAAGCTGCCACGCCCATCGCCTACTGGGACCTCCAGACTGCGGTAGTCGAGGGACAAAAGCATCCATTTCGGGGTAGCGACGCAGAAGCAATTACTCATCTAGACAAGTTATTACGCTCGACAATCAAGGAGCAAATGATCGCGGATGTGCCCTTGGGTGCATTTCTATCTGGAGGAGTTGATTCCTCGACGGTAGTTGCGCTGATGCAGGCGCAGTCAACTCGACCGATTAAAACTTTTTCGATCGGCTTTACCGAACCAAAATATAATGAGGCGGAATATGCCAAAGCAGTCGCTACACACCTGGGCACAGAACATACCGAACTATATGTTACGCCCAAAGAAGCGATCAATGTGATCCCCCAGCTTCCCACTTTGTACGATGAACCCTTCGCGGATTCGTCCCAAATCCCCACTTATTTAGTCTCAAAATTAGCCCGCGAACATGTCACGGTGAGCCTATCTGGTGACGCTGGCGATGAGTTGTTTTGCGGCTATAGTCGCTACTTTACCGCCCAGGGAATTTGGGACAAAATTGGCTGGATTCCAGTCGGGATGAGGCAGGTTTATGCTAAATTACTGCTGTCAGTTTCAGTCGATCGCTGGGATGAAATCATCGCTCAAATTGGCAAAGCTGTGCCCCGATTGCGTCAACCCCAGCAGGGTATTCGGATGCATCTACTCGGAAATTTCCTCAAGCACAGGCAGCCGTTGGACTTGTACGCTCAGATGATGTCGCTCTCGTCAGATCCAGCCTCAATCGTCCTCAATAGCACTGAACCTGAGACGATCCTCTCTCATCCTCCCGACTGGCTCAAGGGATGGGACTTCACCAGCCAAATGATGTATCTGGATGCAATGACTTATTTGCCCGATGATGTCCTAGCAAAAGTCGATCGAGCCGCAATGGGTGTCAGCTTAGAATCCAGAGTACCATTCCTCGATCGCCGCGTCGTTGAATTTGCCTGGAAGCTACCCCTATCAATGAAAGTTCGTGATGGCAAAGGCAAATGGCTATTGCGTCAAGTCCTCTACCAGTATGTACCAAGAGAGCTAATCGATCGACCTAAAATGGGTTTCGGTGTCCCCATCGATCTCTGGCTACGAGCTGAATTACGTGATTGGGCAGAGGAATTACTAGCCCCAGAGCGACTCGAACGCGAAGGATTTTTTGATGTCCAAGCGGTGCGTCAGCAGTGGGCAGAACATCTCTCTGGCAAATTTGACAGGTGTTATTCACTCTGGAATATTTTGATGTTTCAATCCTGGCTGGAGAGTAGGCTTTAGGCTCTAGGCTTTAGGTTTTAGGGAGACAAGACAGTGCCCACCCTACAAAATATCTTTACTCCCTCCCCTTTACAAGGGGAGGGCTGGGGTGGGGTAACACGGGATTTCGATCTCCATAGCACTGCCCACCAATAATTAATTAAATAGCACTACCAATTAAAGATAATAATATGCAAGTTTTAGTAACAGGGGCAGCGGGGTTTATTGGATTTTATCTGTGTCAAAGATTACTGAATGATGGACATCAAGTGATTGGCATTGATAGTCTTAATGATTATTATGATGTTACCCTCAAACAAGATCGCCTCAACCAACTCAAAGATCACGATCATTTCAGCTTTGAAAAACTCAATCTTGCCGATGGCGAAGGGCTGGAAAAATTATTCCATCGCTACGAATTTGAGAGTGTAGTTAACTTAGGCGCACAGGCTGGAGTCCGCTACTCCCTAAAAAATCCTCGTGCCTATCTAGATAGTAACGTGACTGGATTTGGGAATATTTTAGAAGGCTGTCGCTATCACAAAGTTAAGCATTTAGTCTACGCTTCATCTAGTTCTGTCTATGGTGCAAACACCAAAATTCCATTCTCAGTTCAGGATAATGTCGATCGACCAATTAGTCTATATGCAGCCACTAAAAAAGCAAATGAACTAATGGCACACAGCTATAGTCATCTCTATCAAATCCCCACCACAGGATTGCGATTTTTTACAGTCTATGGCCCTTGGGGTCGTCCAGATATGGCTCCGATGTTATTTACCAAGGCAATCTTAGCAGGTAAACCGATCGATATTTTTAACTCTGGAAAAATGCAGCGAGACTTTACCTATATCGACGATATTATTGAAGGAGTCGTGCGGGTGATGCACAATATCCCCACCCCAAATCCTGACTTAATCGAAACTACGCCCAACCCCGCAATTAGCAGAGCACCCTATCGAATTTATAACATCGGGAATAATCAACCGATCGAATTAATGTACTTTATCGAAGTCCTCGAAAAATGTATCGGGATTGAAGCAGTCAAAAATCACCTTCCCATGCAGCCCGGCGATGTGCCAATTACTTATGCTGATGTATCGGATTTAACGAGAGATGTTGGATTCAAGCCGGACACCTCGATTGAGGTTGGTGTCCAACGTTTCGTTGATTGGTACCGGGATTACTACCAAGTCTAATTGCAACATAGAATAGTACTATTGGCTGAACTTTGCTTCTGAATTTAACCAATCTTTGATAATATTTATTGGCAATCTTTACCCAAAATTTATAAGTAGTTTACTAATTAGACGCTACACTGCGTAACTTTTAGACTAGCATAAAAACTCCTCCACTCTGGACAGAATTAACAGAAAATGAAAACCAATCGCTGGCAACAAATCAGAAAAATTTGGCAATCGATCTCTACCGGGTCGGTTAATAGTCGAATTTTTAGTGCAGCGGTTATTGTGGCGGGAGGGACACTATTTGTCAAGGTGCTGGCAGTAGTCAAAGAGCTAATAGTTGCCTCAAAATTTGGAACAGCAGACGAATTAGATGCCTTTCTAATTGCTTTAATGGTTCCGGCGATCATTATCACAATTATTGCCACATCTTTTAATGCAGCGCTGATTCCAACTTATATCAAAGTTCGAGAGCAAGAAGGTAAGCAAGCAGCTCAAAAGCTATTTTCTAGTGCAACTATTTGGAGTATTGGGTTACTAGCAATCACGACAGTATCCGTAGTAGGTGGCGCACCATTTTATCTACCGCAGATTACGGGTGGGTTTTCACCCCAAAAGCTAGAACTAACTTATCAACTCTTGTGGGTACTTTCACCCATGATTCTGATCAGTGGTATCACTGTAGTTTGGGGAGCAGTTTTGAATGCTGGTGAACGCTTTGCATTAGTAGCTCTAGCCCCAGTTTTGACTCCGGCAGTAACGATTTTCTTAATGTTTGGAACACCAACTTGGGGAGTCTTTAATCTAGCAATTGGGATAATTGTCGGTCAGTTGCTCGAAATGGTGATTGTTGGTGTCGCGCTGTGGCGACAAGGGATTTCGTTGCAGCTCAGATGGTATGGATTTGACCATCATCTCAAAGACGTAGCTAGTCAATATGCGCCGATGATTGCTGGAGCGCTACTGATGTGCAGTACTGGCTTGGTAGATCAAGCGATGGCGGCAATGTTGCCATCTGGGAGTGTTGCCTCTCTAGCCTATGGGAATAGAATTATTGCATTACCAATTACGATCGCCACCACAGCCCTCGGTACAGCGGTGATTCCCTACTTTTCCAAAATGGTTGCTCTCGATGACTGGACGGGCATCCGTCAGGCACTCAAGCACTATATGGGATTGATTTTTGCAGCAACGATCCCGCTCACAGCACTGATCATGCTATTCTCTGAACCGATCGTACGGATCTTATTTCAGCGCGGCTCATTTACTGCTGAAAACACCCAGCTAGTCGCGCTAATTCAGGCTTGTTACGCTTTGCAAATTCCATTTTACATCGCGGGTATTCTGGTGGTGCGGATCACTTCAGCGATGCGGAATAACAAAGTAATGATGTGGGGATCGGCTGGTAATTTGATTGTCAATATTAGTTTGAACTATTTATTTATAAAATGGTTTGGAATAGCGGGGATTGCTTTATCTACTAGCTTTGTTTATTTGTTTTCATTCGCATTTCTACTATTCTTCTTAGTTAGAAATCTCCGAGGTATCGATAAAATTGGCTTAACCCTCGACCAACAAGGGCAAATTGAAGAGCTACATGAATCTAAGTTTAAAGAAATTAAAACAGTCCTCTCAGCTGAACAGCAGCAAGCATTTAAGCAGCTTGAAATGCAGCGCCCATCCGTACACCAACGTCTTACAGGGGTCAATTTGAGCGCAGATCAAAAAGTGGAGCTAAGAACAATTCGTCAACAAAATCTTCTGAAGTTTCGCTCGGTTCTTACTCCAGTGCAAATAGAGCAAATCAAACAAGCCCCTAGCTGCAATAAAATCATTTCAACGCTCTTCTCTTATCAAAAGCTCCGGCATCAGCAAGCACTAATTGCCGGGAAATTGGGACAGCTAAATCTAACTCCAACCCAAATAGAGCAGATTGAAGCACTACTGGTAATCGATCGTCAGCAAGTAGATGCAGTGCTGACTCCCGAACAACACCAGCAAACAAAAGCAATTCAGAGCCGCCGCAGAGCTGTCAAAAAAGGCTGGAAAAATTTGAACTTAACACCGCAGCAAATGGCTGAAATGAAAGCTATTCGTCGCTCCAAGAAGCAGCAGCTCAATACAATTCTTACCCCAGAACAACAAGCCAAAGTTAAGCAAGGTAAAGGTAAGTACAAAATTCAGTAACTGATTATCCTAAGTTGCTACTTTATGTCTCGCCGCTGTCTTAAATGAAACACATGCTATTTAATCTCGTGTCGTGACTTCTTCCTTCCCCAGAACTGAATTAAGTGCCCAAACATGTTCTACTTCCATGTGCTGTTGATGACAAGTATCTTCTAATAACTTGTGCTGAGACAAAGCCTTGCGCAGAGTCACAATTAACTGCTGGACTCGATATCTGACGATCGGATCGCGATCCGCTGCGATCATCGTTTGGCGTTCGAGCACCTGTAAAATCAGCTCGTAATGTACTAGGGAAGGTAACTTAATTTGATCCATGAATATGCTTTCAGCCGATCCGAGCCGGATCGGTGATGATTTTAAGTGGTTAGACTAGACTGAGAACAGTTTAACGATCGCCTGTTCGGGATCATCCTGCTTGATCAATGATTCCCCAATTAGCACCGCATTAACTCCAGCTTCACTGACGATTTTGAGGTTTTCAGGTGTATGTAGTCCCGATTCACTGACTATTAAAATTCCGCGATCGATTAATTGCTGCCGTCGTGGGGCTAGCAAAGTAATTGTATTTTGTAAGTCCACACTAAAGTTAGTGAGATTACGATTATTAATCCCGATCAGATTGACACCATCCAATCCTAACACTCGATCGAATTCTTCTGCCGTATGCACCTCGATCAATGCCGTCATCCCCAATACCCGCACGATTTTCAGAAAGTACTGTAGATCGGCATCTTCCAAGATTGCCGCAATCAGCAACACCGCATCAGCACCATGAGCGCGAGCATAGTAGATTTGGTAGGCATAAATCACAAACTCTTTGCACAGCAATGGTAAATCCACTGCCTGACGCACAGCGGCGAGATTCTCGAAGCTACCCTGAAAAAATTTGCTATCTGTCAATACCGACAAACAACTTGCGCCACCCCGCTGATAAGATTTAGCAATCTCCACCGCATTGAAATCTTCCCTAATTACGCCCTTACTAGGCGAAGCCTTTTTGACCTCCGCAATCAATGCTGGTTGGGTTCTGCCCTGCTTGAGCGCACCCAAAAAGTCCAAAGCTGGTGCCATTAAGCTGACTTGCTTTTTGAGCTTCTCCAGCGGCATTTTGTCCCGCAGATACGGTACTTCCCGCTCCTTGTGCCAAACAATTTCTTCGAGGATATGCTCGGGTTGAGAATCAGGCACAACAATTTGGTACTCAAGTGGGCCAACATTTACAGATGAACTAGGCGGACGACGACGAATTTTCATTTGGTGAATGGTGGATGGTGAATGGTGATGTTCGATTCCCATTTTATCGGGAGATTGTTCTTGTGTTGGCGTTTAAATCAACTTTTCAAACAAGCACCCTAACCACTATCCACTATCCACCATTCACTATCCACCTTTAAAGATCTGACACAACTCGATCGCATGAATCTGCATCGTAGACGTAACTTCACCGCCGCGCTTGAGGCTAAATTCTAAATCTAGTAACTTGGGTAGACTAGCTGCAAGTCGATCCGCAGTGGTAGATTGAAGCTCCTGCTTGATGAAAAAGAGCCGCTTGGGGTTCCCTAATCCGGCGGCTGTCGCTATGACTCGATCGTCTTTTTCTCCAGCTTCTAGGAGCATTTTCACCCACAACCAAGTCCGAAATTGACCAACTAGGGTAGCGACTATTTTGAGAGCAGGTTCATTGTGGCTAATTAATTCACTAATCAGATGTAGCGCGATACCAACATCACCCTGACGAATAGCGGCAGCAAGTTGCAGGCTATTTTGAGTATTAGCAACTACCAGACTCATCACCATCACTCGATCGATCTGTTGTCCTTCCCCACCTGCCAACAGTTGCAATTTATCTAGTTCTAAATACAGTTGACGGGTATTATTGCCCACAGATTCAGCTAGCAGTTGAATAGCATCGGGGGTCACTTTTAATCCCAGTTCTTTGGCAACAATCTGTACCCGCTGGCTCAGTTCTTCAGTTTTCCAAGGTGGAATTAAACTAAACTCTTGGACATTTGCATATTTCTGAATCGTTTTAGTCGATTTCAACCTGCCATCTGGTTTATTCTTGCTAGTCAGTAGCAAAACTGTCGTCGCCGGAATTTGAGGTAGAGTTCGCTCCAATTCAGCTAGTAATGGCTCCGAACATTGCTGGATCAATGTTGTGTCTGCCAGCCAAACTACTCTTTTGCCAGTGCCGAAAGGAGGTGTCATTGCGGCATCAAGCGCTGATGCCACTGCATTCTCGCGATCGGGTAAAATCTTCTCGTAATTAAAACTCACCCAAGCTGGATCGAGGGATGACTGTTGAATTGCTGAGACTGCTTTAGCGATCGCAAAATCATCGTCGCCCCAGTATAAAATAACCGTCATATTGTCAGATCACTATTCACTTGAGTCGCTGTGTCTATTGTATCTAAGATTCGTTAATCGATCGATTATCAACAACGATCGATCCCACCAACATCCTATCGAATCAAAACAGATCGATCGAACATCACCTCAAACACGATCGAATCTCACCCCCACCAAATAGATCGAACCCAAACCACCATCATCAAATCGATCAAACATCACCACAAACATGATCGAGTATCGATATTGATCGAACGATTGGGCATAATAGATCGACAACTCGATAGCTAGAATTGGTGGACACAGAACAGTGGATACAAGCAAACCCGTTAAAGTTTTTTACAGTTATTCTCACAAGGACGAAACTTTTAGGGATGAACTCGAAACTCATCTAAGTATATTAAAGCGTCAAGGAAAGATTGACTCTTGGCACGATCAGTGTATTTTAGCAGGACAAGAACTCGATCGGCAAATTGATACAAATCTACAAACAGCAGATATTATTTTACTGTTAGTGAGTGCTGACTTTATTAACTCTAATTACTGCTATGAAACTGAAATGAAAGCAGCATTAGAGAAGCATTCAAACAAAGAAGCTATTGTTATTCCCATTATCATTCGATCTGTAGAATGGAGTGATGGCCCGATTGGAAAATTATTAGCATTGCCTACCGATGGTAAAGCAGTTAGTAGCTGGATAGATCGGGATGAGGCTTGGAAAAATGTTGCTCAAGGTATTAAGAAAGTAGTCAAATCAATACACGATAGACAAACAACAGACAATCCTCAACCATTAAGAGTAGCAGATACACCGATTAATTCCGATCGGCTTGATAGCAATCTAGTACTAGATGAAAAACAAAAACAGAATAATGTCATTAACTTTAACCAAGGTATCAACAATGGTATAGTTACAAATTCTCTAGAAATCAAAACACAGGATAAAGTAATTAAAATCAATCCTATTAATGGATCTATTGGATCTAGTCTTAATCACAGGAATTATGTCAAGTATCTTATTGACAGATATCATGAGTTTAAGCTTGCAGACGTTGGCAAAAAGAAGATGAAATATATTATTGTATACAATGCTATTAAAAGAGAATTCGGTGCAAAATGGGATATGATTTCATTAGATAAATTTGAAAGATTACTGGTGTTTGTTCAAAAAAGAATAAACAGTGCAATACTTGGCAAGAATCAAAATGCTAAAAATATAAAATGTTACTCTACATTTGAAGAATTCTTGAGAAAATAAAATCTAATACAGTGAGGCTTGCCCACCATATTAGACTTTGCCGTAGATTAGTTGCGGTTCAAGTCATTCGCCTGTGAGGATTTTGGCTTTCCACTCTTCTAAGATCGGGTGGACTTTCGCGGCGAGGAATGCGTCGTATTCTTCGCGGGATTGCTCTTTGGGTTTACGGAATTGCCATTGTCCGGCGATGAGGGCATCCATTGTTGGTGAGGATGATATCGACCTTCTGACAATAGTTACGACATTTTATTGTCATTTTTGACGACATCTGATATATTGGATTGTGTATTAGTTGATCAAAGTTTTTATGAGCGCATCATCTCTACTGCAAGCCGAACCACTGCTACCGATCTATGATGGTCGGGATTTGAGCTTGAAAAAACTAGCTACATTCATGGATGTTGGCTATGGAGAATTAGCGAAAATCAGTCAACGGAATATCCGCACGATCGAAAGAGTTCATCCTTCGACTGTTGTAATCAATCGACTTCAACCTTTATTGTATGCCCTCAAAATGCTGTGGCAACTTACTGATGGCAATATTTCAGAAATTCAAAGATGGTTGCGAGAACCACTAATTGAGTGGCGAGGTTTATCACCACTTGATTGCTTGACATCCGATCGGATAGATGTGGTGGTTAATTTAGTCGAACGTATTTACTATGGCGATTCTGCTGGTTATTGA
>JANNDQ010000414.1:0-3744 GCA_031387965.1 Chamaesiphon sp. OTE_75_metabat_567 | reverse complement strand
ATCGAAGACGCTACAACGATTTTTGACACTAATCAGCTAACAAACGTCAGTTCGGGTTAAGGAGAGCCTGGAGACTGGAAGTCTCGGCTCATGGTGCCAAGTGCGCCTGTCTTGTCTTGACGCACACAAACGGGAGGTTCCCTCCCGGCTGCGAGCCGCTAAATCCCCCTTAAAAAGCGACCCAAATCACGCGGAGGTTTGTCTTGTCTCGCTGCTTGGTGCGCTAAACCCTCGGGGAACCCTACGTATGGCGCATCCGCTGTCTTGAAAAGGTGCTTCACTTGCGGCGTTTTTATTCGGGGGTTCCCCCCGAATAAGAAAACGACAAGACAGGGGAAACCCCAAGACCGGATTTTTCGCAGGTTTTAGGCTTCACAATTACTGTACCTAGCTCCTGAAGGTTAGTCCCCTGTACAATAGCAAGCGGAGTAATTTTTAGAAGAGATCACAGTACGGGTATTATGGGTGAAAATTTAACACAATTATTAGAGCCGATCGCGAGTCAATTTCGCGCTCTCAATCTCCCTGACGTACTCACACACTGGGGACACCCATTCTTTATGAGTATCGTCATGTTTATCATGGGTGGATATGGGATCTATGCTGGCTGGAAAGGGCGGTTGCTAACTGTGGCAGATCCTGAAGTAGCCATCAAAAACAAGAGCGATCATCGGAAGATCATGCCAGCAATGTTTGGTTTTATGGCGATTGGGGCAACTGGCGGCGTATTGTCCCTAGTTATCCAAAAACATGAGGTGATGGCAAGTCCGCATTTTTTGACAGCTACGATTGTGCTGACTTTTCTTGCACTTAATAGTGCGGTTTCCTTTACTGGATTTGGTGGCAACAAGCCTGGACTACGCAAATTTCACGCTTATTTCGGTAGCGGTATTATGGTGATGATGATTGTCCACGCTTTAATGGGATTGAAATTAGGTTTGTCGTTTTAGAATTAGTTAGAATTTGATTATCACCGGAGGATGTTATGGCAGTTAAACAACAGTTTAGTAGCTTTGAAGATGCGATCGCAAATAGTGAGCTACCAGTCCTAGTCGATTTTTATGCTACTTGGTGCGGCCCATGTCAGATGATGTCCAAGATTTTAGAACAGGTTAATATCGAGCTAAATGGACAAGTTCGGATCATGAAGATCGATACTGACAAGTATCCTGAAATTGCTTCTAGTCATCAGGTTCAGGCGTTGCCAACCCTCGTTTTATTTAAGGCTGGGCAGTCAGTCGATCGATTGGAAGGCGTATTACCTGCTGAGAAATTAATCGATCGAATTGGTCAATTTCTCTAAATTCTGGCCCACTCAGCCAAAACAGCCATCCAGATCTGGACGGCTGTTCTTTTTTGGCAAAAGATACTTAAATTGGCTTAGAAATTTCTAGAGCATCCCAAGTAAGATATTGAAATATCGGCTGTGTTTGTGATGCCGATCGCACAGCACTTTTGGAAAAAACGCTTTACTTATGACCGATGCTGTAATCAGTCAACCCTCCTCACCAGCGAACTTCTTATCAAATCAATTAGTCTCGCAGGTTGCTACCTGTTCAACGGTTGAAAATGAGATTCTCGCGCAACGTTATCTAGTTCAGTCATTATTAGGTCGAGGTGGCTTCGGAGTCACATTTTTGGCTCGAAATATTCACCTGCCAGGAGAGCCATTTTGCGTAGTCAAGAAGTTTGCGCCGATCTTTACCGATCCTAAACTAGTGGCGATCGCTCGCGACCAATTTGAATTAGAAGCACTACTGCTGAGTCGGCTTGGTAGTCATGGGCAGATTCCTACTCTGCTAGATTATTTTGAGCTTGATCAGGATTACTATTTGGTTGAAGAATATATCCCTGGAACTGTTTTATCCCAGCTGGTGACCAATCAGGGCAAATTTACCGAAGCCCAAATCGAAAACTTTTTGATTCAAATGCTGAGGTTGCTGACATATATTCACGCCCACCATTTGATTCATCGCGATATTAAGCCCCAGAATATTATTTTTTGCCAAACCGATCGCCGATTTGTGCTGGTTGATTTTGGTGCTGTTAAAGATCTGTTTCCCATCACCAATGGAACTAAACAGGGTGAATATAGCACCGCTGTAGGTACTCCAGGCTTTGCGCCACCCGAACAACTGGCAAATTATCCCGTTTATGCCAGCGATTTGTACGCGCTGGGTATGACTTGTATTTATCTACTGACAGGTAAGGAATCTGGAGAATTTGCGACAGACCCATACAACTGTGAACTAATTTGGGCTGACGATCTCAATATTAGTATAGATTTAATCGAAATCATTAATCAAATGACCCAAATGACTCTGACTGATCGATATCAATCCGCAACACAGGTGCTAGTTGCACTGGAGAATCGATCGACTCGTGCTAAATTACGTAGCTACCTAGACCAAAAATATGCGATCGCCAAAAGTGAGCAGATCGTCGGTGGGGTCTACTATCCAGCTGTTGTTGATTGGGCATTAGGCATCGAAGCTGGTAAACCTGGATATTAGTCGCGATCGATAGTTGACGATGATCATTATAAATACCACCAGCACCATGCGCGTTCGATGATAAACTAAAGCAGCATTGCAAAATATTAAAAGTAGCTAACAAGCTGAATTGATGTAGCTTTACCACATCGATTCGCCCAAGCCGTTGGTAGACCCGATGCCAACACTATAGACAAAATCACACAATAATAAGTAACGCGCACATGGCTAGCACCGCAGAAAAAACCAACGTGGGAAAACTCACTCAAGTTATTGGTCCAGTTGTGGACGTAGAATTCACTGGTGGCAAGATGCCCCAGATCTATAGCGCCCTCAAAGTTGAAGGCAGAAATGAAGCCGGACAAGATGTGTCCGTAACCTGTGAAGTTCAGCAACTTTTGGGTGATAACCAAGTTCGTGCCGTTGCCATGAGTACCACCGACGGGCTGGTGCGGGGCATGGATGTAATTGATTTGGGCGCACCAATTAGCGTCCCAGTTGGTACAGCTACTCTGGGTCGGATCTTTAACGTTTTAGGTGAAACTGTTGATAATCAAGGGCCTGTAGCCACAGAAGAAAGATCGCCAATCCACCGCGACGCTCCTAAGCTAACCGAACTGGAAACTAAGCCTTCTGTATTTGAAACTGGCATCAAGGTAATCGATTTACTTACTCCCTATCGTCGGGGCGGTAAAATCGGTCTGTTCGGTGGTGCTGGCGTAGGCAAAACCGTAATTATGATGGAACTGATCAACAACATCGCAACCAATCACGGTGGTGTATCAGTTTTTGGTGGTGTGGGTGAACGTACCCGCGAAGGAAACGATCTCTACAACGAGATGATGGAATCTGGAGTTATCGATAAAGAAAACCTCAACAATTCCAAAATTGCCCTAGTTTATGGGCAAATGAACGAACCACCCGGAGCAAGAATGCGGGTTGGACTAGTTGCATTGACCATGGCGGAATACTTCCGCGATGTCAATAAGCAAGACGTACTGCTGTTCATTGACAACATCTTCCGGTTCGTCCAAGCTGGTGCTGAAGTGTCGGCACTATTGGGACGGATGCCGTCGGCGGTAGGCTATCAGCCAACGCTCGGTACTGATATGGGTGACTTGCAAGAGCGAATCACTTCTACCAAAGAAGGTTCGATTACTTCGATTCAGGCAGTATATGTACCTGCGGATGACTTCACCGATCCTGCGCCAGCAACTACCTTTGCTCACTTGGATGGTACAACCTCCCTCTC
>JANNDQ010000398.1:0-4753 GCA_031387965.1 Chamaesiphon sp. OTE_75_metabat_567 | reverse complement strand
ATCGTACTGCGGGAAATTGAAGGATTATCTTATGAAGAAATAGCTGAGACCACTGGAGTATCGATCGGTACCGTGAAATCACGGATTGATAAAGCTAGAAATGCTTTAAAATATCGCTTAAATACTTTTGAACCTTCAATTAGCCATAAGGATAGCAACGATAGACTCGATCGGATTTTTGAGAAGTTGAGCGATTAATATGGCTCTCCCGAACTCGTAGTTCGGGAGAGCCGAATCTGGAATTAGTGCCACCAGATTCGATCGAGCAAATCAAGTAAAGACAGAAATCGCCCCAATTTGTTGCTGCTGGGGCGATTCAACACAGCGTTACCTGTGCTTGGTGAGATTAACAGCAGCAGCCAGAATCTCGGCTTCTGTGTTCAGCGGTTCTAGATGTTCGATTTGCATTTCTGCCATGACTTTGACATGTGCGGCTTGATACTGGGCCTCAATGATAGTTCGAGCCATCTTGTCCATTAATGCTTTTAGTTGCTGCTCAGATCCAGTGGTGCTAATTTTGAGCCATGCTTCACGAACCTAAGTGGGAAGTTCGACAAATAAATCTAACGCCATGCCAACTACCTGCGATCGATCATGACAGTTTTTGAATTGACACCTGCTTAATCCTAATCGATTAGGCTAAAATAAAGAATCAGATCCGATATCTAATCTATCTTACTTATCTGTCGATAGATATTACTAGATGAAAACTATCTATAGTCTGAATTAATTTAAGTTAAGTCTAACTGTTAGGATTTAAAAGGCGATCGAATGAATAGTAGTAAAATCATCAATGTTAATCTCACCGCCGTTCAGGCTGAAAGTCTCGCTACTATCGATCGATTACAGGCGACTTTAGCTGATGAGTTGCGACTGGATATTGGCGAAATTCAAGATCGACTGAGTAAATCTTTTCGACATTTCTTGCTAGTCAAAGAACAGGAACGGATGCCATTTTTACAACGAATCATGACTTCTCATATTGAAAATATGGAAGATGAAAGGGGATTTCCGCCGCGTCATCCAGTTCACTGGTTTAAGTCGAAGTTAGAGTTTAGTTCGACGGGAGTTTTACAGTTTGACTTCAAGAAAGAAGCCGAGTCATTTATCGAATCAGCACTGACTAGTATCGAGACAGAAATCAAAGAACAACTAGCTCTACGTCAACAAATAATCACAGCGATCGTTAACACTACAGTTCAGGATTTACGACAGAGCTTAGCCGAGCAAATTCGACCTGTGGCGGCAGCTCGACGGGTCATGAGTAATGAATACGTCAACAGTTTTATTCAAACAGAACGGCTAGTTTTGAAAACTATTGACAGGTTTTATTTTGTGAGTTTGGGGGTGAGATTTGATCCGAAGCAAGAGCTGATCTACAGCGAGGTATGTGTGCGTCCAACTAGTATTTTAGATCGGAATAAAGATGGTGATCAACCGACTCAATTAAAATATGCTGTTTCGTGCGATCGACTGTTAGATGTTGTCAATGAATCGATCGATCGATCGATCAATCAAATTCAACAGCAAACTACTACATATCTCACTGAGGAGTTAGTAACTGGGGTTGATAAATTGTTTGCAGATTTAACTCGATCATCAGAGTATTCTAGTTGAAGAAGTTTCTTTCTGGATCATGAGCATATTCTGCCCCAAGGGACACGAGAATCCCGATCATCACCGTTTTTGCCAGTCATGTGGCGAGCAGATCATTGTTCCAATCAGCCACGAGCCGATTTCAACCGGAGTGATCCTGGGAGAACGCTATCGGATTACCAAGGAAATTGGTAGAGGTGGATTTGGGCGGACTTACCTCTGTGAAGATATCAACCGTTTTAATGAACTTTGTGTGCTCAAGGAATTTGCACCACAAGTGCAGAGCAGTGTCTTTCTCAACAAAGCCCAGGAATTATTCGAGCGTGAAGCTGGGGTGATGTATCAATTCAAGCATCCCCAAATTCCGATGTTTCGAGAAATGTTTCGGGTGAATCGAGGTGAGATTGGGCAGTTATTTTTAGTTCAAGATTATGTAGCTGGAGTCAATTATCAACAGCTACTGCGGCAGAAGCTAGCCCAGGGCAAGACATTTACCGAAATTGAAATCACTGAATTTCTGATTCAAATTTTACCTGTACTCGGCTACATTCACGACTTAGGTGTGATTCATCGCGATATTTCTCCCGACAATCTGATTCAGCGGGAGCAAGATCGATTGCCTGTACTGATCGATTTTGGCGGTGTTAAGCAGGTAGCTGTCAACGCGACAACCCAGTGTCTACCAGCAGCAGCAAATCATCTCTCCACCCGACTGGGGAAAGTGGGATACGCACCCAACGAACAACTTCAACGAGGAGTCGTATTCCATCATAGTGACTTGTACGCACTGGCAGCGACTAGCTTGGTCTTACTAACTGGCAAAGAAGCCCAAGATCTGATCGATCCCCAAAATTTTAGCTGGAACTGGCGGACACACATAGATCTGAGCAGTAGCCTTGGTAGTATTCTCGATCGAATGCTCCAACTACGTCCCCAAGATCGGTTCCAATCCGCGCAGGATATTCTCACAGCGTTGAAATCTGGAAGTTTGAGCAATTCTAGCGCCCAGCTTCAGCCGCCTGCTACAGTCCCTTTGCAACTACCAGTAGTGATCGCGCCAGTGGCAGCATCAACCAATCAACCACCGTCAGCAGCGCCCGTCAAAATCACCGCTCAGCCCCAACCAAAAACCACAGTCTCCCCTATTGCAACAGAGCCATCACTGCTCAAAGTTATCGGCAAAACTTGGCTATTTTTAGCAGCAGTAGTTGGGGCGATTGGATTTGGCTGGATTGTCGCTAGCCTCACCGCCCCCAAAAAGGTGCGGGATGTTCGCCCTGCGGTGGGGATAATTTGGCAGAGGCAGCCACAATATCTGCGTGGAGCCGCTCACTGGCAGAATCGTTACGAATAGCTACTATTTGATAAAATAGAAAAACTACTGCAATCTAGGTTTAGAAATTCGTGACAAGTATTCCCGCACCACAGCAGCTACCTGCCATTGTCGAACTATCGCCTAACTATACAATTCCAGCTGTTTTAATTGCCGCAGCTATGCCCATTGCAGTATTCCAACTGTGGGTAGGTTTAGGATTGGGAATTTTTGGGTTGTTTTTAGCGGTTCAGACTGCCATTATTAAACTGAGATTCACCACAATTGCTTTAGAAGTGTACCGTGGCAGTCAATTAATTCGGACATTTCCCTATCAAGAATGGGAAACGTGGCAAATTTTTTGGCAACCAGTACCCATTTTGTTTTACTTTAAAGAAGTCAACAGTATTCACTTTCTGCCAATTATCTTCGATCCACAAATGTTGCGTACTTGTCTTGAACATTACTATCCGCTTTCGACGGGTGATTGAATTGCGATACTGTTTCTCATCACTAAAGCCTAAAACCTAAATCTATGAACCCTGACGAAACTGCAAATCGCAAACTAGATCTCAAACCACCTACTGACTCACCAGAAATTATTGATGTCAGTGTGGTGGCAGAGATTTCGTCAGGCGCGGTACAACCGAGTGATATTTGGGATAGTGGCGAAGTTGTCCCGCCCCAAACTGCCAACTCAGCAGTTGCAGCGCAGTTACCAGAAATTGTTGTAGCTGTTGTGCCAGATAATCCAGAGCCAGCATCAATTCCTATTACCCCAGTTTCAACTGAAGATAATTGGGAGACATTATTGGATGAAATTAGTCAGGAATTAGCACCAGAAATAATAGCTCCAGTAGCTAAGATTGAATCGCCACAGATTAATGAAGTAGATCTAGATCCAATAAATCCAAAAAATGAACCACTGCAACAGACAGCAGCTGAAATTAGTGCCGAGATTGCTAGACTAAAAGTAATTCAGAGCCAGCTAGAACAACAGATCGTTGATACGCAAATCAGCTTTGGACAGATGGTGCAAACCTCAGTCACAGATCTCGAACAGCGTCGCCAAAAACTCCAACTTTCTGTCGAACAATTAGAACGTAGACGCGATCGAATTAAAGAAGAAATCAACAAAAGTTTTGCAGGCGCATCTCAAGATATTGCCATTCGACTTCAGGGATTTAAGGATTATCTCGTTGGTAGTCTACAAGATTTAGTCATCATCGCCGATGAAATCGAATTTCCGCAGCCACCTCCTGCCCAGATTCGCCTCCAAACGCCAATTGCCTCCCCACCCGTTACTACTTCAGCTCCGAGTAGAACGAAGCCCCAATTCGCCGAATCAGCCTTTAAAGCTACCGCAGGCAAAGTACGCAGCTCGATCGATCGCTATCGCACCGCACCAGATTATTATGCACCTACATGGCAACTCCGCCGCACCTTAGAAGCCGTTCATGCCGAGAAGATTTCCGACTGGTTCTTTACTCAAGATGGACGGGGCGCAATCCGCACGATGGGCAGTCGCTTGCAGAATATCCTCGTGGCAGCGGCAGCGGTATCTGTACTGCGAGAGCTATACGGTGACTATCTCCGCACTCTCGTCCTCGCTAATCTACCCGAACGACTTGGTGATTGGCGCAGAGGCTTTCAAGACTGTTTAGGACTCTCCAAGAGCGATTTTGGCGGCAATGGGGGGATTATTTTATTTGAAGATCCCGAAGCGCTGATTCAAAAAGTTGATCGAATTGTTGCCAACAAGGAAATGCCGTTAATTATTATCGATAATTCTGAAGGTAAAATTGACCTTTCGATTCTTCAATATCCGCTGTGGTTGGCATTTGC
>JANNDQ010000335.1:0-5555 GCA_031387965.1 Chamaesiphon sp. OTE_75_metabat_567 | reverse complement strand
CATAGATTGATGCTTACATATGGATTAGTTCAAGTTTACCAAATTTGATTGAAGTGTACGAGTATTATTTAATACATTTTAAACAAACTCAACGCTTTGTAACTAAAATGTTTTCCTGTCTTAGCTCGTCTCTTAATTAGGAATCTCTAATATAATCTATGACTAGACAAGCTTTAAGCTATTATTCACGATTGTCCACTTTTTGCTTCTAATTTTTCTCAATTGTCCACTTTTACATTCTCAAACCTAGTTCAGCAAGGGTGAATTTAATGGTAAAATGGATATATGAAGTCTTAATATGGCCATCTTTAAGTATCTAATGTGTCCAGTTTCTCCTTCAAGTCACAATAAATAGTAAATATCTGCTAAGGACTCTTGTATGGGTTGTTAGCAGATATTTACTATCTATCTGTAGACATCAAATACTTCTCGGTTAATCTAAAAGCAGTTAGTCCGCGTAGGGGGACTTTGCATCACTAGCTACGATTTCAATCGTTAGCAGTTCTTAACCGAGAAGTATTGTCTAGATATCGATCAGGTGCCAAAAGCTCGATCGCCAACATCGCCCAAACCAGGGACAATAAAGCCAGATTCATTTACATGTTCGTCGATCATCGCGGCATAGATACTCAAAGTTGGATAAGCCTCGCTTAACTTCTGCAAAGCTGGCGGGGCAACGATGATCGCAATAATTCGGACATAAGCTGGATCGATACCGCGTTGAGTTAGCTCAGTCATGGCTTGCATAATTGTCCCCCCAGTGGCTAGCATTGGTTCGGCAATAATAATCCGCGTATCGGGATCGAATTTATCAGGTAATTTATTAAGATAGCAACTTGGTAGTAATGTCTCTTCGTTTCGTACCAGTCCCAAGTGATAAATCGCTGACTCCAGCGGCAGCACTGACTGAATCCCCTCGACTAAGGTTAACCCGGCGCGTAAGATCGGCACGATCGCCAGTTTAGTCTGTGGATGCACAAATGTCGCAGTGGCTTCAGCCATCGGGGTCGGAATCTGAAGATCGATCGTCGGTAGCCATTCCCTAATCGCTTCATAGGCTAACCATTTCCCCAGTTCTGCTAGCGTTTGGCGCAGGATCTTCGGTGAAGTCTCAACGTTCCGCGCCATCCCCAACCAATGTTTAATTAATGGATGTGGTGGGACATAGACACGCAGTTGGATTGCCATAGTAGGGAGTAGAGGGTAGGGGGTAGAGGGTGGGGGGCAGGCTTTGGGTTAGAAAAATACTTTTGAGCCTCTTTTTCTAACACATAGCATTTAAAGCCTAAAGCCTTCATAACAATGCTTGATATGCCGATCGAGTAAGTAGCTCAATCTCAGCCAAATTTGGTGTAGTCACTAGTTCATCACTATTTGTATTTAACCACAATAGATACTCAATATTTCCGGCTGGGCCAACTAACGGCGACCAGGTTAAACCCCGATAATCCCAGCCCAACTCTTGCGCGGCTGCCAGTACCCCTGAAATTGCCCCCGCTTGAGCTGATAAATCTCGAACCACTCCATTCTTGCCGATCGCCTGTCTACCCACCTCAAATTGCGGTTTAACCAGCAATAAGAGTTCTTTTGGCGGTGCTAAGAGTAGTTGCAGGGCTGGGAAAATTTTAATCAGTGAAATGAACGAAACATCAACTACCGCTAGATCTGGTAGTGTAACTGGATAAATTCCTACAACTGGCTCTCCATAAAGTTCCGCCGGAGTCAAATGTCGAATATTAGTGCGTTCGCGTAAGATCAATCGATCGTCAGTCCGAATCTTCCAGTCTACTTGTCCATAGCCAACATCGATGCCGTAGACTTGCTGAGCACCAGCCTGCAACAGACAGTCTGTAAAACCGCCCGTGGAGATTCCCCCATCTAAGCAAATGCGATCGACTGTGGTAATCTCAAACACATCTAAAGCCTTCGCTAATTTCTCCCCCCCGCGAGACACAAATCGTGCTCTGGCTTTGACCTCAAGTGTCGCTGTGAGTGAGATTGCCGTCCCCGATTTATCTACTACTTCCCCATCTACTCGCACTTCACCCGCCTGAATCCAGCGTTGTGCCAACTGGCGAGATTCACACAGATTTCGTTCTACTAGTAGTAAATCTAGACGTTGTTTTTTCAAGTCAAAAATAGATCAGCAGAGACAGGTAAGGTATTGGCGTTCAACCACAATTGCCATAGATAAGATTCTACTCGATCAGGGAGTTGGGTGACAAAGATACCTTCAGCACTGTCGGTATTGCTACACAGCCAATAACCCGTCAATTCAACTTCTACTTGATCGCGATCACAAGGATTGACTGTAACAGTTTGCACGCCTTGACGGTACAGATAGAAATTAGCTGCGGTAGCTTCACAAATCAGATCGGGCAGCAGAAAGGTGGCTTTTTCGGCGCTGAGCAAAATTGTTTCCGCAATACTCTCAGCAAAGATCTGCCGTCGCTCAACCCACACTTCGATGTCAATGGTGATTAATTCCAAATGCAAGGCTGTTTCAGTGTAGATTAATTTCAACATAAGTCTTGATAAGTTGATGAAGTCAGCCCAGTGGCTTCTCGCTGTAGCTTAATCAAAAGTTGTGAGGGAATTGTGAGGATTCTGCACCAGCCTCTTGACTACTAATTGCAACTACAAGCCCTGGTGAACAAATTCCGCAACTATATTTTTTAGAAAAAATGAAAAATGAGCCTAAAGTACTGAATAATTAATAAAGTTTAGAAAATGTTTGCTATTTATTGCAAAAAATACTACACTAAATACACCACCCTGTTTAGCTACCTTCTCGGAGCAATCCAATCATGCATACACTCAAAAGAACACCCACCACAGAAATGGAAGTAACCAGCATTCGCCTTGAACGCGAATTAAAGGAGCGCCTGAAAGAAATTTCTGGACATCAAGGTTATCAAGCCTTGATTCGTGAGGTGTTGTGGAAATACGTTCAGCAAAAGTCTGGTGATTATCGTCATCGATTCACTTCGGAAGATATTCGGGCAACTGTAGCCGCAACTGCCAATGCTGAAGAACGCTGTGGGATTACTGGCAAAATCATTAACCCTAATGAGCAAATGTTATTAGGTTTGACCAGCACCTGCGATCTGATTCCCCTTTCACTCGATAGCCTAACGGCTGTAGTTCCAGAGCCAGCAGCCTAGACGACCCCGCTGGTGCTCAGAGATGGTTGGCAGGAGATTTAGTTCAGATCGGATTTACTGCCCAACCCCCTCTTTTATCTCATGCTACTTAACTAAATTCTTAGCTTGAGTTACCAAAAATATATCGGCATTTCTGTCATAATTTAACAGAAATGCCGATATATTTTTGTATAAATCGAAACAAGTGCCTTAGATGTCCCGTTCGCTAATTTCACGAGTCATGTGGTCAAACGGTGCATCAACACAACTAGTATCAGTGATCCCAGTTGTAACTATCTGCGCCTTGACTAGATCCTTCATGATTTGGATGCCCCGCACTGTCGGCGCAATCGGCGTACCTAGAGAGTTATAAGTCTCTCGTAAACCTTGCAGTACTCGTTCATCTAGGACATTTGTATCTCCAGCGACGATCGCATAGCTAGCATGCCGGAGATAGTAATCCATATCCCGCAAGCAAGCAGCATAACGCCTAGTCGTATACGCATTGCCCCCTGGGCGGATTAGTTCTGGCAGCTCATCAAATAACTGCAAACTGGTGCGCTTAACAATTGCAGCGGCATTGGCATTGATTACCCCCGCAGCAGCAATTCTCGCCGCACCAGTATCAAAATAGGATTTTAAGCTATCGATCGCGTTTCGGTCTAAATAACGACCAGTGAGATCGTAAGTTTTAATGAGATTTGTTACAGCATCCCGCATGAGACAGCTCTCCCAACATAGTTCTTTTATTGGTGACCAGTATCGCAGAAAAGTAGCCCCATCGGGGGTCATCACGTTACAATTCGCAATTCTATTTTAAGCTTTGACGAGATGATGGCTTGAGGTACTTATTGACTTCGTGGTGACTTTTGACCACGGATTGAGCCATTCAAAGCCGCTCATTGGGTGGGAAACTAAGATCAGTTCTTCGGGATAACGAGGTTGGGGATCGCTGGCGAGGATTACTGGTGGTACCATCATTGGATCGTAGGCGATGACAGTATCGATCACTCCGGGACAGTGCTTGATTTCTACTCTTTGTCCTGGGCGATACATTGCCATTTCTCGCGCTTCGCTCCAGGTTGCTTGCTCCGTCATTACTACGATCCCCGTTATGTTACTGATTAAGTTTACTTATCTTATGATAGTCAAAATTATCTAATAAAGAAATAGATTTGGTCAAATCTGATACTTTTTTTTAAGATTTGATGTCGATTTTTAGGAGGCTAGTAGTCAGCTTCTACTTTTGTTAGCTCCCCGAATTCTCGGAGAAGTCGGGGAGCTAGCCCCACCAGAGCAAGTAATAGACACAAAAAAGCTGGGGAACACCCAGCGAAAGTTTAGATTGATTGATTGAGGTTGAAGTGATTACATTAGTCCGAGAAAGTGTACTACGCCTTGACCAGTGACTAGTTCGGTGATGACAGCGGCTACAAAGCCGATCATTGCCATCCGACCGTTCAAATTTTCGGCTGAAGGAGTGAAACCAAATTGTGCTTCGTCTTTTTTAGCTTGCATGTTAGGGACTCCAGTGAGATAAATATTTATGACTATTTACACAAAATAACGTAACGAATAAAATTGTGTACAGCAAGTATGCAGGGATACTAGCAGTGATTAAACTAGACTAAACCAAGGAAGTGTAAAACACCTTGACCAGTGACTAATTCGGTGATGAGAGCAGCTACAAAGCCAATCATCGCCGCACGACCATTCAGATTTTCAGCTGAAGGAGTGAAACCAAATTTTCCTTCTTCTTTCTTAGCTTGCATGTTGGGGACTCCGGTAGAGTAAAGATTTGTGACTGGTTATATAAACTAATGTAACGAATAAATTTACAAATGGCAAGTCCTTGGAAATATTTATCAGCTCTTTGGTTACTGGGTAGCCATTGTGACAGCCAGAGCGGGGGGTTGTTGGGTATATAAACTTGAGCGTGCAAAATGAAACCATTGCCCCAGGCACTTCACGCCGTAAAATAGAAGCCTGGTTGATTTCTAATCCAATATTGACAACTCACACTATGAGCCGTTCTCAGCAACTCGATCGCTACTACCAACAGATTCAATCGATTATCCTCAGCCGTCAAAACCCAATTACGGGACTATTTCCAGCGAGTACGGCGGTGACGGCGCACGGCGACTATACCGATGCGTGGGTTAGAGATAATGTCTACACCATTCTAGCAGTGTGGGGATTGGCGCTGGCGTATCGGAAAGTGGATGCACCACCGGGACGGTTATTTGAGCTGGAGCAGAGTGTGGTGAAGCTGATGCGGGGGCTATTATTTTGTATGCTGCGGCAAGCTGATAAGGTGGAGCAGTTCAAACAGACTCAATCGCCATTAGATGCCCTTCACGCCAAGTACAACACCCATACAGGAGATGTGGTGGTGGGGGATGATGAGTGGGG
>JANNDQ010000757.1:0-3715 GCA_031387965.1 Chamaesiphon sp. OTE_75_metabat_567 | reverse complement strand
GCAGAGCGGCTGGTAGCTGTGAGAATTTTGGCACAAATTCGTCACTCACGGACGATCGAGCCATTACTTCAGGTGGTAGATGATCTCGATCCGCAGATCCGAACACTGAGTATTGAAGCTTTAGGCAGTTTCCACGATGCGCGGATTCCACCGATCTTACTAGCAAAACTCACCGATGTCGCTGCAAGTGTCCGCACAGCGGCGGTAGTATCATTGAGTCTGCGGGGAGATTTAGCTGCCGAATTGGATCTGCTCAAACGGCTCCGCCCACTATTATTCGATCTCGATTTAGCAGTATGTGGCGCTACTGCTCTAGGTTTAGCGAGATTGCCAGATCCAGCAGCAGTAGTAGTTTTAACTCATGTATTATTATCAAACAACACTCCTAATCAGTTGCGATCGCCGATTATCCTTGCCTTGGGCTGGATTGGTACTAGAGCCGCGATCGATAGTCTGATGGCGATCCTCAATCTCAGTACAGAGCTAGCGCCGGAAATTCTGACCAGTATTAGCAAAACAGAGCAAGAGCAGGATTATGCGAGTCAAACATTAGTGAGTTACTTACGACGAGATCAGCCGCATCCGGCGATCGTCAAGCAAGAAATTGCCGCAGCACTGGGGAACCTAGGCAATCCTAGTGCTGTCCCAGATCTAATCCAACTCCTCGCCGATCCAGACGATCGAGTCAAATTGTATACCATTAGCGCGATCTCCAAGCTCTCACCTACAGCGCCGTGATCGATTAACTGTAATATCGATTACCTACGGTAGGCTATGCCAACGAGTGGACATTTCACCAGCCAACCGTAGGGGCTGGTTCATGCTAGTAATTTTCGTCTAACACCATCATCTTCGAGCAAAAGCGGATGCAATCGCGCTGAGGTTTCCTCAGCGTGCGTTGCACCAAGCACCTGCCCTCCCTCACGAGAAGATCTCAAATGTATTTATACCACCGCTAATCATCATCAAGATCTTGATAAAGAATCTACGACAAAGAATGTAAAAGATGATGACTTAAATGGGTAGAATAACTACGACCATAGTTGTATTTCAACTTAACATTAGCAATTACCATATTCTAACAATGCTCCAATCCCCAATTTCTGCACTCACCCAAGCTGGATTATTGTTCGCCACTATGTTGGTAGTAATTCCCGCCAAACTTCATGCCGAACCAAATCCTGTCGCCAATCCCAACTTACCTACTCAGACAAAAATCGTCACACCGCAGTCGCCAGCAATTCCAGTTCCAGCTCCCGCAACTGGAGTCCAAAAGCCCCCGACTGAGGTAAAAATAGAGACTAAACCAGCTGCTGGCGAGACTGTTACTGCTCCGACTAAACCAGCCACTACTACCGTGGCACCCACTGTTCCAGGCAAATCAGTAACTGCTACTCCTGCCCCCGGCGCTCCGAAACAGCCTACTGCCGCGCCTGCAAATACTCCCAGCACTAATTCAGCTACCAAGCAGCCCCATGTTGGAGAAACCGTTAACCTTGTGCTTAGGCTCAAGGAAAAGAAGGTTTATGTCTATAAAGGCGATCAAGTTCTCGCCAAGTATCCAGTCGCAATTGGCAAGAAGACTACACCAACGCCGACAGGTGAATGGTATGTGATGGAGAAAATAGCCAATCCTGGCTGGACAAACTTCAATACGGGTAAATTCGTAAAACCTGGCCCAAAGAATCCAATGGGAGAACGGTGGATTGGGTTCTATACCGACGGTAAAGATATGATCGGCTTTCATGGTACTCCCGATGCCAAATCAGTCGGTAAGGCAGTCTCCAATGGCTGTGTACGGATGTTTAACCAAGATGTCAAGGCAATTTTTCCACTAGTAGAAGTAGGTACTGTAGTCAGAGTAGTTAACGAGTAAATCAACCAAGAAAAAAGAGTGAAAACTATTTTTCACTCTTTTAATTTTTTCTACTTAAATGAAACTAGGATACTCAACTCGTATGACGATCTAGATGAAGTTTAGTCCGATCGTGTTCCAGCTTAGACCGATGTAAAATACCTGAGCATGATAAAGATTGATGCGCTGAGAACAGTCGCGATCGGAATTGTGACAATCCAGGCTAGTCCGATCGATTTGAGCGTATCCATCCTCACATCGCGCCAATTTTTCACCATCCCTACCCCGACTACCGCACCCACCAAGGCATGAGAAGTCGAGACAGGCAGTCCATAGCTAGAAGCGATCAAAATCGTGGCTGCGGTGGCTAATTCTGCGGCAAATCCACTACTTGGTTCGAGCTTAATAATCCCTTCGCCAATTGTCGCGATCACCTGCTTGCCCCAAATCGCTAAACCGACAACAATCCCGACTCCACCCAGCACCAGCACCCACAGGGGAACCTCTAAACTGGATTGGGGGACAGTACCAGTGGTTTGAATATACAGGATTGTTGCCAAGGGTGCGATCGCATTGCCCACATCGTTGGAGCCGTGAGCAAATGCCACACAGCAGGCACTCAAAAGCTGGAACCTAGCTAACTGTCGTTCAACTACCACCGCAACCGCCTCAGACGTATTCACAACTACCTCAGCAGCTAACCTACGCCAGCCAACCAGTGTAATTATCAGCGCCGCCATCCCCCCCAATCCCAAACTAAAATCGTGACGAGGTACAGCAGGCAAGAACCCTGATGGTAAGGTTTCGACGATCGTCGGCAAGACAATAATCCCAAATACACTGACGAGAGTCAGCGACAGCCACGGCATCCACTGTTCGAGCTGGATCAGGGGCTGATCTCGCTCCAAAATCCAGCGCTTAATCACCAAATAGCAGCCAGCAGCTATCGCCCCACTGACAAGTGGCGTAACCACCCAAGCCAGTGAAATCACACCTAGTGCAGACCATTTTACCGCCTGCACACCCGCAGCAACCCAACTAAACCCGGCAATTGCCCCCACCACCGCATGGGAAGAAGCTACAGGTAACTGTTTAGCCGTGGCAATCTGCAACCACAAGCCACAGCTAATCAACACCGCAATCATCCCCAACAGCAGCGTCTGCGGCTGAGTGACAAATAAATCGGGATTAGCAATACTAGTGCCTAGAGTCGAAGATACCTGTCGCCCAAATAATACTGCGCCCGTGAACTCCAATATTCCAGCAATTACGATCGCCTGTTTGAGCGTAATCGCCTTCGAGCCAACCGATGTCCCCATCGAATTAGCAACATCATTAGCACCTAAATTGCACGCAACATAGACAGCCAACCCACAAACAAATATGAGAAATAACATCGATCGGTGTTAGGGTTGGTAAAATTAGTTAGTAACTTATTTCAATTTTAGGTTAACAGCAACAGTAATTAAATATAAAATATATTGTAGGGTGGGCAGTGCCCACCACAAAGGTTTCAGGTAATTTCTAGCTCATGAATTGGATCAGCACTTACTGGTAAACTAACCATCCCTAACCCCTAAATTCAGTGGCACAACATAATCCCCACAGTATTCAACTTCAAATTAATCGCTTATTTGAAAGTGGTCAATCCTTATTTGCCACAACTAAAGTTGAAGATTGGCTCAAACAGCGAAATGAGAATCCAGCTGACTACAAAATTATCTTTAATAAACAACCTGCCGCAGTGGGATCTAGAGACGTAATGGCGATCGCTGTTGAGTTACAACGCCGAGATGGAGAGCCAGTAGATGAGTGGTTACTCGCTCAGCTCAATGATATTCAGTAGCTTGAAATCCCCAA
>JANNDQ010000303.1:0-4869 GCA_031387965.1 Chamaesiphon sp. OTE_75_metabat_567 | reverse complement strand
GCTGTACCCAAGTCCTATCGGCATGGGCGAATCCATCCCTCTACCCGTACCTTTCAAGCGCTGAGAATTGCGGTAAATCAGGAGCTGAGATCACTCGAAAAGTTCTTGGCAGTTGCCCCGACATGGCTCAAGCCTGAAGGTAAAATCGGCTTCATCAGCTTCCACAGTCTCGAAGATCGGATCGTCAAGCACACGCTGCGGGAAAATGAGAGTCTAAAAGTGCTAACTAAAAAACCAATTATTGCCACAGATACCGAGATAGCAGCCAATCCTCGCGCTCGATCGGCTAAACTTAGATGGGCACGTAATCAACGCTTTAATTAATTTAGAGCTAACAAAATTCAAGCTTAGTTTAATTTTAGCTGTTCGCAGGCAAATATTCTGGAAAGCTGTCAAAATTGCGATGTACCCAATCCATACCCACTTCATTGTTCAACTTAATCTTCTGTGGGGCATCAGGATAAATCTTGGACAAAATCGCTGCATCTTGTTCAACGACAACTTTCACCACATCTAAAAACTGTTGCTTCATTAGATTAAAAGCTGGATGTTTAGGTTGAGCAAATAATAAAACATAAGTGCGGGTTCTACCTTCAGATTCTGGCACAAAGAAATGACATTGCGCGACTATTCCTGCTGGCATATCACTGTGAAAAATTATCAGATGCGGAAAATGGTTTTCCAGATGTGCTGACATTAGTTTAGGCATCAGAAATAGCGGCGGATTTTTGAGCTTTTCCCACACAGTGCTCGGCGCGATTGGCATCTGATAATAGGCGTGAGAATGATGCCCCTCATCAATAAATTTCTCGAACTGCACTTCTTTAATTTTAAACATCTCCCGATGAGTGCCATTCTGATGATTATAATCGTGCATATTTAATAGCATCGATCGCAAGTCAGTTTCAACGCTACAATCTCCGGTGTGCCCAACGAATTTATAATTAGCTGCAATCTCATTCAAAATATTTGGGATTGGTATTTTAGGCTCATGCCCACCGTAAGACCAAATAAAATCACCTTGAATAATTAATTTTAGTTGAGCTAATTGCGGTAAAGTTTGCTTATTTGAACCAGGCAAAATCGTACAGCCTTGACGATCAAATTCTAGCGCGTGAAAGGGACAAACTACTCGACTCGTGCCATCTGGTTTCGCTTCACACCAACCCTCAGACAGCATCGCACCCATATGGGGACAAGTATTTTCGAGGGCATTGATATTACCCTGTAAATCTTGCCACAGCACATAATCATTGCCGTAGAGAGACACTTTTAGGGGTTTGTTGACTGTTAGCATAGATTTGTGAGCTAAGAGCCAGGGTGCGCCTTGGAGCATATTCATAAGCGAATAGTTTGCTATCTCGGTATCTGTGGCAATAATTGGTTTTTTAGTTAGCACTTTTAGACTCTCATTTTCCCGCAGCGTGTGCTTGACGATCCGATCTTCGAGACTGTGGAAGCTGATTAGGCCGATTTTACCTTCAGGTTTGAGCCATGTCGGGGCAACTGCCAAGAACTGTTCGAGTGAACTCAGCTCTTGATTTACCGCAATTCTCAGCGCTTGAAAGGTACGGGTAGAGGGATGGATTCGTCCATGCCGATAGGACTTGGGTACAGCACCACCGATCGCGTAAGCTAGTTGAGTAGTTGTGGTAAATGGTCGTCCTGCTACGATATCACGCGCAATTTGGCGAGACATTCGTTCTTCCCCGTAAGTAAAAATAATATTGGCTAGTTCGACCTCAGATGTATGATTGACGAGATCGGCGGCGGTGATGCCTTGCGATCGATCCATCCGCATATCTAGCGGTGCTTCGTTCCGAAAACTAAATCCCCGCTCCGCTAGATCTAGCTGCACCGAACTTACGCCCAAATCAGCAATAATCCCATCAAACTTCTGCTCCAATGGCTGATAATCAGCATAATTCCCCTGCCAAAATTGAACTTGATTTCCATAGGGTGCTAGCTTAATCTTGGCTGCATCTAGAGCCTGTAAGTCTCGATCGATCGCTACTAGATTTACGTCAGGTGCAGCTTGTAAAATCAGTTCACTATGTCCGCCACCCCCAACTGTTGCATCCAAATACCAACCACCAGCAATCACTTCCAAACCAGCGATGACTTCCTGGCTTAAAACTGGAATATGCAAGAAGTCAGTATTCATTGAAACTATGCCAAGCTAACTAATTTAACCCAATCTTCTAACGATGCAAAAAGAGGTCAAGCAAGTAATGCCTAACCTCTTTCTTTTCGATTGATTTCTAAGTAGCCCCAAGGGAAATCGAATCCCTGTCGCCTCCGTGAAAGGGAGGTGTCCTAGGCCTCTAGACGATGGGGCCGCGTTCTTAGACATTTATCAATATAAGAGATATTTTGATGCCTGTCAATACCTTTGCGAGATTTTTTTGATCGAATCTTTTAGGTATTCAACCGATTCCCAGGCAGATCGATCTATGATGGAAACTCAGACTCGATGCTAAGCTATGACGAACTATCCACAGACTGCCACTAACACAGCCATACCATTAACATTTCTCCGCACTGAGCTGACTAGTCTCCAAGCATATACACCCCATCCAGGCGGTGCAGCAGGGCAGTCTGCGGCAATTGAAGTTGATTCGATCCAGCCAACGCTTATCGACAGACTAGAGACAAACGAAAGTCCTTACGATCTGCCTGAGGTGCTCAAGCAAAAATTAGCACAGCTGTGGGTAGATGAGACCGACAGCAATCGTTATCCAGATGGGGGACACGATCGCCTCAAAGAGCTGATCGCGGGGTATGTGATGGAATCAACCTTAAATCAGTCTGTTATTCTTCCTAGCCAGATTAGCGTGGGGAATGGATCGGATGAGTTATTGCGATCGATCTTGATTGCCACTTGCCTGGGTGGTGTGGGTAGTATCTTGGTTGCTGCGCCGACTTTTAGCATGTATGGGATTTTGGCTCAAACTTTGGGTATCCCCGTAGTGAGTGTCGATCGATCTGAGCTGAATTTTGAGGTTGATTTAGTTGCTGCTCAGAGGGCGATTGCAGCTACCCAAAATCCACCGATTAGGGTGGTATTTATGGTTCATCCTAATTCGCCGACAGGTAACGCGCTAACTAGCGCTGAACTGGAGTGGATGCGCAGTCTACCCTCAAATATTTTGGTGGTAATCGATGAGGCGTATTTTGAGTTTAGTCAGCAGACACTGGTGGGCGAACTGGTTAACCATCCAAATTGGGTGGTGCTGCGAACATTTTCCAAAGCTTTCCGATTAGCGGCTCATCGGGTGGGTTACGCCGTTGGACATCCCCAATTAATTGCAGCTTTAGAACAGGTGAGATTGCCTTACAATCTGCCGAGTATTTCCATTGCTGCGGCAGAGTTGGCACTACAACATCGTCAGTTGCTGCTGGCAACAATTTCGGAAACGATGAGCGAACGCGATCGATTGTTTGGTGTACTGAGTGAGATCGATCGGCTCCAAGTATGGCGGAGTGATGCTAATTTTATCTACGCTCGGCTCCAAGGTGTGAATGATCCAGATTTGGCGATGGCTGATCTGGTGATCAAGTTGAAACAGCAGGGGACATCAATCCGACATACTGGTGGCGGACTGCGAATTTCGATTGGTACTCCAGCCGAAAATCAGCGAACTGGAGCAAGAATCGCACAGCTATTGAAGTAGGCTTATTTAACCACGAAGTTTCCGCTGCTGAGTTGATGAGAGCTGTTTATGAAGACAGCTTTCGAGTAAACGAATTTGATAAACGTGTTGAAATAGAGCTGGATTGAGGATCAATCTATACTTGTGATGAAAGACTGGCTGACTTAAAAATGCCGACCAAGGAAAAGGGACTTTGGGTGTTTCGTCGCTAGACACGATCGTTATATGGGTAGGATGGGCAGTTGGGCAAAACTTGTTGGCGTTGGCGACAGCCTGCCGTCAGGCACAGCCTCTCCAAGGGAGAATCCAGGTGAGGCTAAGCTCATACCAAGTCTGGGAAAATTTAAACAGTGAAAATTTCTATCTCAACTGTGATTTAGATCGTTGCAGAGATTTAATTGCTGTTGGTATATCTAATCTCTCATACTTAGTCGATCGAGAACATCCGCCATTTATCTTGGCTTGGTGGCGAACACGCTAGAATAAACTTAGTTATTTTTTTGAGACGTTGCGATCGTGGCTGCTACTCCTACTTCTGGTAAAATCATTTCCTATCCAGCCAAAACTGTCGATCGAGCTGAGCTAGCACTCCGATGTGCGCCATTTCACTTAGCTTTGTTTGCTAAAATGCGCTGGGAAAGCGTATCTGTGCCAAAATTAGCTGGCGATCTGGGGATCAAATCTGGATATACTCGCTATCCACTCTCAGAATTGAGTGTTGAAACAGCTACTGCGTGGTTGATTCAAGTCGGGATGTTGCGCAGAGAAGTAGATGGACAAGGTTTAACCGATAGTTTTCGGTTGACTCCACTAGGTTTAGAACTAATCGAAAAATATGAAGCTGCTGGCGGAGTTTTGCCTCCAGTCAATGCGATCAATCGGCTTAACAATTGGCGCGCACGGTGGTTGCGATTACCGTTCTAGCTAGAGAGTCGTGATACCTGTCATAAAAGTTTTCATCGCTTCCAATCGAGAGGGAATCTGGACACAATGCACCAGCAGATCGAGATCTAGACTGGGTAAAAGCTGACTCCGATCGACCAAATTATAGTCATCCATTCCCAAACAGTAAACATGAAGTCGATCGTTTTCCCACAGCCAGACTTCAGGAATTTGAAAGCGACGATATTTTTCTAGCTTGCGGAGGTTTCCACTAGTTAAAATCACCTCAATTGCTAAGTCAGGTTGTTCTTTCTTGACATATAAATAGTAGGAT
>JANNDQ010000300.1:0-3658 GCA_031387965.1 Chamaesiphon sp. OTE_75_metabat_567 | reverse complement strand
CAGAGAGTTTAACTGAAGAGGAGCAAGATTTTATGAGAACGATGGAACAGGTTGATGCTTGGTATGATGCTGAGATTGCTGAAGCCGAGCAAAAAGCAAAGCAGGAAAATCAGCAAGAGATTGCATTAAAAATGTTGCAGGAAAATATTCCCCTGGACGTAATTACAAGAGTTACTGGACTAACGATCGAACGTTTACAATCCTTACAATCACAATTAGAAACCAACTAAATGATTACCTCCGGTAGGCTATGCCAACGGCTCAGTAAGTACTCGCTTCGTACAAGGTTGTTCGTGGGCACCTGTCCACCCTACGGCTATCATCTGAACTACAGCGTCTACCCTCTCCATCAAGTCAAAGCGATCAATCGAATTATCTAAATGTTAGTTGAGCCTCAATCCGAAATTATCTCTTCGCACAAGGTTATCCGTGGGCACCTGCCCACCCTACGAAGCTGTTCTCCTGGCTCTGATAGGGCTTTGTCGAGAGCGATCGACAAGGATTTGACAAAATCCTGAAACCGCGTATTCAGTCCAGTTTCGGGGTCGATCTTCCCATGCACAAACCCCCCACCCATGTGGATATCAGACAGATGCAGAATTTTCATGACAGCTTTTGGCAAGTACCTCAGTAACTATATACTAGCCGAGGACGGATCGATCCTCAATCTATAGACTCTATTTCAAGATCGTATTTTTCTAAAAGTCCTGCAATACCCGATTGCGAAAACTTGGCTTTCTTGATACGGTTTAATTCTGGATCGATCGAGTAGTTAAAGGAATTCCGAAAATCAGCTTTTTCCAGAATCGTGCGATCGAAGATAGTTCTTGCCAGATCGCAGCTATCAAAGACAGCAGAAGTGAGATCGCACTCAGTAAAATCTACTTCATGAAGTATAGAGTTTTTAAATACTGTGTGCCTGAATTTTACGCGCTTTTTAACAGGAGAGGTTGTGTTAGAAAACAATGAATGATTGAAGGTGCAAGTATCGAACTGAACTACAAATCTAAACTCATTACAATTTCCAAAATTCACTCCGACCATTTTACAATCCTTGAATTTAACATCCTTTAATGACGTTCTATTTAGAATAATCAAGCTAAGATTGCAACCTGAAAACTTACATTCTAAAAATTCAATATCTGAGAGGTCGGATTTTGAGAAGTCACATTTGACAAAATTGCAGTACTCGTATTCACCTTTACTTAATGGGGTTTGAGTGAAATCTATTTTGTCAAAAGTTTTTTCTATAAATAGTTGTTCCATAGTCTCTATTCTACTAATGATCGAAAACTTAGCTGGACTTCAGAAACGTGGTGGCGTGAATCGATTCATTTTCATCTGTCTTTCATTGCAATAAGACTTTTACTAATTTAGCTTGTGGTGTGGGAATCTCTCTACCTAATTCTCTAGCAGTATCAATCCACTCTTGCATAATGATTTGAACATTCTCAAGTGCGGCTCGATATGTCTCTCCATCAGCCATACAGCCTGATAATTCTGGAACCTCCGCCAGATAAGCTTCATCCTCTTGACTCCAGTAAATATTAATTTGGTAATGCAGCATAGATTTACTCTCCTAAGTGATGTTGTAAAATTACCGCTCTCACCTGTCTAACTTGATATCTCTTAGCTTTCCCATCTTGAGATTGCAGATTGAGAATGTCTGAAATTTCTTCTTTGGTGAAAATATGATGACTACCGCGTATCCTTAGCTCGAAGCCCAGAGACTCCAATAATTGACATAATGGAGTGAAGGGAATATTTCCATCGGAATCCCCTATTAAAATTTAGATTTTAGCGAGAAGTTTATCTCTTTGGCTCATAGTTTGATAGAAATGTATCGTCGGCACTGCGCACCCTACAATTTGAAATTAAAATCTACAACTTAATCGGTTGCTTTGCTTTGATCAGTGCCGTGTTGTAAACAGTCTCAGTTTGGACGGCAATCTTTGCCCAATTAAAGCGTTTACCTAATTCATCATAGGCATTATCAGTCAACCATTTAGCATAACCAGAATTCCTTAATACCTCCAAAATTCCCCAGGCGAGAGAATTGCAATCCCACTTCCAGGTGACTATCCCTGTCTTAGTGTGCCGCACTACCTCTGCTAGTCCTCCAGCATCGGAAACGACTACGGGTACTCTCGCGGCGAAGCTCTCTAACGCCACAATCCCAAAGGGTTCGTATAGACTCGGAAATACTGCACAATCAGCAACAGTTTGGAACCGATCTAAATCTTCATCAGACATAAATCCGGTGAAAAAACATTTCTCCCAAATCCCCAGATCCCAAGCCTGTTGTTTTAACCCATCAGTATTCCCGCCGCCGATGAATACTAACTTGGCATTACCGCCGAGTTCCCACAACACTTTAGGGGCAGCATTGAGTAAGACAAATATCCCTTTTTCATAAGTCATTCGCCCCACATAGTAGACAATTTGTTCGTGATCCGCAGCGAACCGTCGTCGAAAATCCCAAAAATCAAAATCTTTTGGACGTTGTTTTTTTTCAGGGCGAATTCCATTGTAAATAATACTAATTCTTTCCCACGGACAGTGGAGGATTTGCCCAACTTCTTGGCGCATATACTGGCTGCAAACGATCGTCTGGGCAGCAGCTTCCACTAAGCGGGTTTCATGACTGTGAACGTGTTCACTACTGGGATTGTGAATGCCGTTATGTCTCCCAAATTCGGTGGCATGAATCGTCGCCACAATGGGCACCTGAAATCTTTCACTTAGAGAGATTGCTGTAGTTGCTACCATCCAGTCATGAGCGTGGATCAGGTCAAAATCTGGTGTCAGTTCAAGCAACTTTGCACCATATTTACTCATGCTGTAATTCATGTTACCAATCCAATTAAAGATATCTTGACTAAATCCAGCTACCGGAACGCGGTGAACATAGATGCCTTCGATAATTTCTTTGGCTGGTGCTTGGCTGAACTCTACCGTAATCAGGTGAATTTCATGACCTAATTTAACTAATTCCGGGTACAATTCTGCACCGTGGCGAGCGATTCCGCCGACAAGTCGCGGTGGAAATTCCCAAATCAGAACTAAAATTTTCATTGCTACTAGTTGCGCTATTACTCTCCCCTAGTCAGTAATTAAAATTTGGCTAATTTTTAATCGTGGTAGCCAGATTTATAACATTATATCTGGCTAATGTTTGCTTTGTCTCTCAACTGATGAATCGATCTGAAACTTATTATATTGTTCCGGTGGTATAAATTAGGAATTACCACCTAGAGACAGGATTTGACAAATTTAGCCAGTCGATCCATCCCTGTTTCGATCGTATTCAGATCGGTAGCATACGAGATCCGAATATGATCGTCTGCACCAAATGGTTGCCCCGGAATTGCGGCTACTTGCTGCTGTTCGAGCAACTGACTACAAAAATCTAGTGACTTGAGCTGAGTATTGCTAATATTTACGAAGATATAAAAAGCTCCATCTGGTTTGGCACAAGTTAAGCCAGGGATTTGGCGTAGACGATCTAAAATTACTTGTCGCCGCTGGGCAAATGCTTGGCGCATCGTTTCTACACAGTCCTGAGAGCCTTCTAGCGCCGCGATCGCGCCATATTGAGCAAAGGTGCAGACATTGGAAGTACTATGCCCTTGAAGGGCACTAGCTGCCTTAATCAGGG
>JANNDQ010000276.1:0-6582 GCA_031387965.1 Chamaesiphon sp. OTE_75_metabat_567 | reverse complement strand
TTATACGATCGTCAACGTTACAATCACAGTCATTAGCAATTAGCATAGACAAAGCCACCTACAGAATCCTCGCACCAACTTGACTTATGGTTCAGACAAATCCTCACCCAACTACCATTGCTGAATCAGCAACGATCAAGATCTTACTGTGCTGCGATTCTTGGCTGCTTGGGTTGATGACAATAATGGTATGAAGAAAATACTGTTAATTTCTGTAACGATCGACTAGTCGAATTATATTGGACTAATCGATCGCTACCACATATTATTAAGATGAAACTCCCCACCTTCACACTACTGATCGTTGAAGATGTGCCAGAAAGTCGAGAGCTGTATCGAAATTGCCTGTTAACCGATCGCAGCCGTGATTACAATGTATTGGAAGCGTCATCAGTGGCAGAGGGACTAGAATTGTGCCAGACGCGATGCTCCAACGGAGAGGCTGCGCCAACAATCGATGCAATTTTGCTTGATTATCTGCTGCCTGATGGGAATGGGTTAAAATTTTTGGAGACACTAGCAAAGCAAAATAATGGTAGTAATCCACCCGTAGTGATGATGACGGGACATGGAGACGAAAGTATTGCGGTACGAGCGATGAAATTAGGTGCCCAAGATTATTTACCAAAGCACAAATTTTCACCAGAGCTACTGGTATCAACGATACATGGTGCGATTCTCCAAAGGAGAGGCTCCGCCAACGAGAATGCCCGCTTGCGGCTGCAATTGCAGCAGAGCCAAGAGCAATTACAAGCCGAAAGCATCGCCTCAGAAACAGAGCACAAGCGCGTCCAAGCCGCTCTGGAAAATCGCAATCAAGAGCTGTACTGTTTTGTGCATACCGTCTCCCACGATCTCAAAGCCCCCCTGCGGGCAATTGCCAATCTCTCTGAGTGGATCGAAGAAGATCTCGAAGGTGCGCTGACAGTCGGCACTCAATCACAAATGACCCTGTTACGGAGCCGAGTAGAGCGGATGTCCAATACGATCGATGGACTGCTCGACTATGCTCTACGCGGACAAACGGAAGGATCGAGTACGTCTGTGGATGTGGCGCAATTGCTGGTTGAAGTGATCGATTCGCTCTCACCACCACCGACATTCCACATCGAGATTGCGCCAATGCCAATCTTTGTTACCAGCCGTCTGCCGTTGTTCCAAGTGTTTGCCAATCTGATCGGCAATGCGATCGATCATCATGACAGATCTGATGGCTCGATCCGTGTGGCAGTGCGAGAACTAGAGGATTTCTATGAATTTAGCGTCGCTGATGATGGTGTCGGAATCGCCCCAGAGCAGCAGGAGCGAATTTTTGAGATATTCCAAGCGGTAAACCCACAAAATCGATCGGATAGTACAGGGATTGGATTGGCAATTGTCAAAAAGATTATTGAAGCCCAGGGCGGAATTATCGGGCTAGAGTCCCAAATTGATAAGGGCACTACGTTCTACTTTACTTGGAAGAAACATCGCAAACAGTAATATCTTTAATTCTCGTCGATTCTAATTTCTGTTTTAATAAGATATGTCACGGTTAAATTTTACCTCGCAGGTAAATAATGCAGGTATTAGTGTCGAGTAAAAATTTCACAGAATCGGTTCCCGCTCCAATGATTAAGTAGCTGTAGGTTGGGTTGAAGAATGAAACCCAACACACTCACAGATTGATTGTGTGGATGTTGGGTTTCGCTTGAGCTTCAACCCAACCTACAGATCTATCTCCCATTCCAATGATTAAGTTAGCGAAACCCAACTTACTGAATCAAAGACTGACAGATTACAATTAGAGGATATAGAAGTTGAGGATAATCGTGTGACGACAACACAACAATTCGACTCCGCTCACCGCAAACCCCGCTATAGCAAAGAAGAATTTGCCCACCGTGGTGATGAGATTTATCAATCTCAGATTCGGTCGCAAGTTGAAGAAGGCAACGATGGCAAGATCGTCGCCATCGATATCGAAACCGCCGCTTTTGAAGTAGCTGATAATACAATCGACGCAACAGATAGATTATACGATCGATATCCCGATGCTCAACCCTGGGTAATTCGGATCGGACATCGGGCAGTATATCGCTTTTGATCTCGCATATTGAAAAAATCTCTATGATGTTCTCAAGCAGATCCTTTGATAGGGATGAGCCTATTGTATGAATTTAAACTTCTAATTGAAGCGATCGAGGGCGGAACTGTTACTATTGAAGCTTTATTAATTTGATCGCGTAGCGTTCGCCTTGCGAAATCGTAAACGCGGACAACATTTGCAATATATAAAGATCTGTAGATCTGTAGGTTGGGTTGAAGAATGAAACCCAACACACTCACAGATTGATTGTGTGGATGTTGGGTTTCGAGGCTCAACCCAACCTACAGCTACTGTTACTATTGAAGTCCTATCAATTTGATCGTACCTCTTTCACAGAGGCTACGCCAACCCATGATATCCCAACCCTTGCCCGATTCAAGTGCGATCGAATCAGCTCAATTCCCGACCGCCTTGGTGGCGCGCTTCCCGATCGTGGGGATTGCCGCTTCGGCTGGGGGTTTAGAAGCTTTTACCGAGCTATTGAGCCATCTTCCTGTCGATACGGGGATGGCATTCGTGTTGATTCTACACTTATCACCCGATCGCGAGAGTCTATTAACAGAGATTCTCACGAGGGTTACTACCATGCTGGTGAGTCAGGTGCAGCAGGGAATGGTGGCGCTGCCCAATCGGGTGTACATCATTCCCCCGAACACTCAGATGCGGCTAGTTGGCGGTGCATTCGAGCTATCGTCTCGCGAGAAGGTTTTTGGTAAATACATGCCTGGAGATGCCTTCCTGACTTCCCTAGCTGCCGATCAGGGCAATCGGGCGATCGCGGTAGTATTATCGGGGGGTGATGGGGATGGTACCGCAGGTTTGACGGCAATTAAGGTCGCAGGTGGAGTGACATTCGCGCAGTGTGAGGACTCGGCAAAATTTGATAGTATGCCGATTTCGGCGATTGCCAGTGGGAATGTGGATTTTGTGTTGTCGCCGGAGCAAATTGCGGCAGAACTGGTCGAGATCGGTCGCAATCCGCTATCGATGCGGCTGCAACCACTAATAGCGACGGACGAGCGAGCACTGCTGACATCGGAAACTGCTTTGACGAAGATTTTTGCCCTGCTCAGAGCGAATACGGGCGTGGATTTTAGTTACTATAAACCTAAGACTCTCGATCGCCGGATTCAGCGGCGGATGCTGCTGTGCAAGCTCGAACGGTTGGCAGATTATGTTGCGTATCTGGAAGCGCATCCGACTGAAGTTAAGATCCTGTATGAGGAAATCCTGATTCATGTGACTAGTTTTTTCCGCGATCCGCGTGCTTTTGAGCTGCTGGCGACGAAAGTTTTTCCGACGATTGCCCAAGATAAGTCGGCGGAAGTGCCGATTCGGATTTGGATAGCGGGTTGTTCGACGGGAGAGGAAGTTTATTCGATCGCGATTTGTCTATTAGAGTTCTTGTCAGAGCGCGATCTCCACGTCTCAATTCAGATTTTTGCGACCGATATCAGCGAACCCGCGATCGACACCGCCAGGACGGGAATTTATGCCGCAGATCGGCTGGTGGATGTGTCGCCAGAACGCCGTCGTCGCTTTTTTTACCCAGTTGAGGGCGGGTATCATATTAGTAAGGCGGTGCGGGAACTGTGTGTATTTGCCCGTCAAGATTTGAGTAGCGATCCGCCGTTTTCTAATATCGATTTGATTAGCTGTCGGAATGTGATGATCTATCTCGGTGATACGCTTCAGCAGCGGATTATTCCGGTCTTTCATTACAGTCTCAATCCGACTGGCTTTCTGTTGCTCGGCACATCCGAAAGTATGGGCAAATATACAGATTTGTTTAATGTTGTTGATAAAAAGCACCGAATTTATACCAAAAATCCAACGACAATTCGATCTGCATTAACATTCACTCAAAATAATTATTCAATCGTTAGAGTGAGCCGCCAAGGTAGCAGCTTTGAAGATCGCAGTCCCGCTCGCCAGTTGCTAATTGCCCCAGCACCAGAATTCGATCTGCAAGGAAAAATTGATCGCTTAATCGTCGATCGCTATACGCCGATTGGGGTAGTAATCGATGATAAAATGCAGGTCTTACAATTCCGAGGTGAGGTCGATCGCTATCTCAAGCTAGTGTCGGGAGTTGCCAATCTCGATCTATTTAATCTCGTGCGATCGGGTTTTGCGATCGAACTGCGAGGGGCTATTTCTCAAGCGCAACAGCAGAATTTACCAGTTACTAGAACTGGATTGCGACTCACAGATAGCGATAGGTTGAGCAGCTTCAATCTTCAGGTGATTCCCTTTAAGCTGCCGCCGATCGAAGCCAGCCACTTTCTGGTGCTATTTGAAGATGCCTCGATCATTAGTGAGGGTTCTGAGTCGAGCCTACTACCGCAAGGCGATGTAGATCGAGATAATATCCGGCTCCGACAAGAACTCACCACCGCCCTAGACGAACACCGCGCGACTCAAGAATATTTACGGACGATCGTCCAAGAGCAGGAATATAGCAATCAAGATCTCAAAGTTGCTAATGAAGAAATCTTGTCGAGCAACGAAGAACTCCAAAGTATGAATGAGGAGCTAGAAACCGCCAAAGAAGAGATTCAAGCAACTAATGAAGAACTCCACACCACTAACGATGAACTCCGCTGTCGCAACGCCGAGTTAGATCTAGTCAATAACGATTTAACCAATTTGCTCTCTAGTATTAACATCCCCATTCTGATGTTAACTAACGACCTGCGAATTCGCCGCTTTACGCCGATGGCAAGACGGTTATTTAATTTTATTGCGACCGATACCGGACGACCATTGAGCGATATCACCACCAATCTCAATCTGCCCGATCTAGAGCCATTAATTTTGGAAGTACTCGAAACGCTCAGCGGCAAAGAACTCGAAGTCCAAACGATCGCCGGAGTGTGGTACACCCTCCGCATCCGTCCCTATCGCACCACCGAAAATCGGATCGATGGGGTTGTGATCATTTTGCTGGATATCGATGCCCTCAAGCTCAGTGCTGCCACCATCGCCGCCGCCCGCAACTATGCCGAAGCGATCGTCGAAACCGTCCAGGTACCGCTGCTGGTGATCGAATCAGATTTTCGGGTGAATACCGCCAATCGAGCCTTCTGCGAGACATTTGAGGTGTCCGAACTCGAAACTGCCAACTCGACAATTTTTGAGCTGGGGAATGGACAGTGGGATCTTCCCGGCTTGCGATCGATCTTAGAGGAGATGTTTACCACCAACCGCAGCCTCTACAACTTCGAGGTCACACATACATTTGAGCGGATCGGTCAGAAAACGATGCTGCTCGACGCGGTGAAGATTATTGCCCCTGGAGATGCCAACCGGATTTTACTATCGATCATCGATATTACTGAGCGCAAGCAGTTTGAAACCGAACGATCTCAATTGCTAAAACAGGAGCAACTCGCACGCCAGTCAGCCGAAACTGTCAATAGTGCTAAAGATGATTTCCTCTCCAACCTCTCCCACGAACTGCGAAATCCCCTCACTGCGATCATGGGCTGGGCACAACTTCTCCGCGCCCACCAACTAGATCAGAGCAGGATCGATCGCGGTTTGGAAGTCATCTACCGCAGTGCCAAGGCACAATCGCAACTAATCGAGGACATACTCGATCTTTCTCGCATTGCCAGTGGTAAATTGCAGCTCGATCCGCAACAGCTCGATCTAGCCTCGGTTGTGAATATGGCAATTGAAGCCGTCCAAGTTGCTGCTGATGCCAAATCGATTCAACTTAGCTCCGATCTTACGCCGACAACAATGGTGGGCGATATGGACAGGTTGGGGCAAGTATTCTGGAATCTGCTGACTAATGCGATTAAATTTACACCCGCTGGCGGACGAGTCGAGATTACCTTGACAACATCTCCAACTCATGCTCAGATTTGCATCAGCGATACTGGACAAGGCATCGATGCAGAGTTATTACCCCACATCTTCGACAGATTTCGTCAGGGTGATTCTAGCAGCAGCAAAAAGACGCAGGGGTTGGGCTTAGGGTTATCGATCGTTCGGCACATCATCGAACTTCATGGCGGCACTATCCAGGCACAGAGCGCAGGCGCAGGGCAAGGAACCACAATTACCATCCAACTACCGCTAGATCCAGCCGCGATTAATCCAGTCAGCGTCGCACCAAGCCAATTACCACCGCAGCAGGAGACAACCGATCTCACTGGCTTACGGATTCTCGTAGTGGATGATGAGCCAGATATTCTCGATTTGATCCAATATATCCTCGAAAACGCAGGCGCAAACGTGACGCTTGCCACCTCACCGCCGGTGGCGATCGCCACGCTAATCGACTCTAGCGGCGGATATGACGCACTCCTAGCAGATCTTGGGATGCCCGACGAAGATGGCTTTGCCTTGATTCGACAGGTGAGAGCCTTGCCGCTCGAATCAGGCAGTCAGATTCCCGCAGCAGCAGTTACCGCCTATGTGAGCGATCGAGAACGCCAACGCGCGATCGATGCTGGCTTCCAGCTCCACCTACCCAAACCAAT
>JANNDQ010000235.1:0-1803 GCA_031387965.1 Chamaesiphon sp. OTE_75_metabat_567 | reverse complement strand
GCACCATCCTTGGCTCTAGGTCAAGCGATCGGACGCTGGGGAAATTTCTTTAATTCTGAAGCTTTTGGGAGTAGAACAGATTTGCCGTGGGCCGTATATATTCCCAAGCAAAATGATTATTTCCACCCAACATTCTTGTATGAATCGATCTGGAACTTATTAGTATTTACAATTTTGATCTGGCTATTTATTGATGATCATCGTCATCATCGGCTCAGAGCTGGCTCGATCTTTTTAGTCTATTTAATTGCCTATAGTTTAGGTCGGTTCTGGATTGAAGGTTTGAGGACAGATAGTTTGATGTTTGGTTCGATCAGAATGGCGCAGGTGGTTAGTTTAGTCGGGATCGGGATTGGATCGATCGGCTTGTCATGGCTATATATTCGACGGCGAAATTTGCCAGATGTGGTTTAAACAAAACACCTACTAAATCTTTGAATTTTGATAGGTCTGAATAGCTTCAATTATTTTATTGCCTGAATTAAACTGTCTCTGCCAGTTGATTATTTAGAGCTACGGCATCAATTTTATAGCGTTGAAAAAGTTCACTTACAGCAGTTTTGTCTGTTTCAGCGAGGCGCATCAACCCCCATAACAAATGCTCTGTCCCAATTGTTTTCTTACCATGAAGTCGAACAATTTGTAGAGCAAGATCCATGACAAACTTGCTCTTTTGGCTAAGTTTTACATCTCCGTGAGATTCAAATGAATGCTCGTTGATTTCGAGATTCAGTGTCACACCATTGGCTCGAAGCAACTGCGCAGAGGTTGTCGTCGGATCGGCTAACAATCCAGCCAGCAGATGTTCTGGCTCAACTTGGAGATTCTGAGATCGAGATGCCTGATGATGTGCAAACTTGACCGCATTGATTGACTTTTCAGTAAACCGCTCAAACCCAAAATCGAAGCCAAGAAAATTGGTGAATCGCTCAATTAATGTCTGCATAGATTTTTCCTCATAAATGAAAATGTTTTCAATTGCAACATCAAGCAGGTTGGCAATTTTGAAAGCCATCTCCAGGCTGGGGTCAAATTTGCCCGATTCAAATCCATTCACCGCCTGACGACTGACTCCTAATTCTCTAGCAAGATCGGATTGCGACCATTGGTACAGTTGTCGGAGTTCTTTCAGTCGGTTTTTCATGCTTTTGTCTGCTTGCTGTCAAGTAATACTTTACATCTTTGCAAGCACGCTTGTCAAGTGTCACTTGACAAGCGTGCCTGTGGCGCAACTATTTAGATCGATGGTGGCCATCACCCATAACTTATAGCAGTCGCCACATTGATTAGGACATTTTAGTCCGCGAAGGCGGACTTTGCATTCCGTTCGCGGAGCGTCTGCCTCAGCAGAGCGGCGATTTCAATCGCTGTCCTAACCGCCTTGGCGGTTGCTATAGAAGGCAAGCAGAAAATCCCAGTCTCTGGCATTGCAATCTTGGTACAACCAGAGTATAACTAGATTGTAATGATTTTAGCGAATCCGATTATGAAAACTGCTATTTCTTTGCCAGACTCAGTTTTTGCCGAAGCTGAAGCCCTCGCGCAACAGTTAGGACTTTCACGCAGCGAACTTTACTCAACGGCATTACAAGCTTATTTATCAAAATACAATCGCCAACAGATATTGAGTAAATTAAACAATATCTATGGTAAAGAATCTTCCGATTTAGATCCGACAGTCGCCACTATGCAATTTATGTCTTTACCGCGTGAGGAATGGTAATGTACCGAGGCGAAATTTGGTGGGCAAATCTACCAGAACCAGTCGGATCGGAGCCTGGATACAATCGCCCTGTTTTAGTG
>JANNDQ010000192.1:0-4546 GCA_031387965.1 Chamaesiphon sp. OTE_75_metabat_567 | reverse complement strand
TAAAGCAAAGCGATGTATATAAATAGAGCCATTTTTCACAGTTATCCAGATGGTTTATTAGCTCAAACCGACACAATTCGCGAAACAACTATCGCTTTTGCTGGGCCGCAATTCTTCACGGCTTTAGTCGCGGGACTACTGCTAACCTTCGGCTTTCAGATGCTGCTGACCAATCTTTCAGTCGCGGCGGGAATTTCAGTGTTGAGTCTCGCGCCCAGCGACGATCACGATAGTGGTTCGGGGGTGACTACAAACACCAACGGTACAGCTTTGGGTGTCTGGACAGTGGCAACGGTGAGTATCGCGCTGTTTGTCGCGTGTCTGCTGGCTGCCAAGCTGAGTCTGGTCAATAGTGCTGTCATTGGTGCGACACTGGGTTTGACGATCTGGGCTGCTTATTTTTCGATCCTGATCTGGATTAGCTCTACTACCGTCGGCTCACTTGTCGGCTCAGTTGTAAGTACCGCTACCAGAGGATTTCAAACAGTGTTTGGGACAGCGACGGCGGCGTTGGGTGCCAAAGCAGCTAGTTCTGAGCTAGTTTCCTCGGCTGAAGCTGTCGCCGCCGCAGTCCGGCGTGAAATGACTGCCTATATCGATCCTCAAGATATTCAGACATCGATTAAGGATTTGATCGGGACGGTGAAATCGCCAGAATTAGACATTAAGGGGATTCGCGCTGAATTTGAAAAAATTCTCAAAGATCCAGAGTTTACCAAAAATATAGACAAGGATCAGCTCCCCACCCTCAGCCGTGAGACTTTTGAAAATCTGCTCAAGGAACGTACCGATCTTTCGCCCAGCGATGTCAAAAAGATTGTCGATGAATTAGACCAATCTTGGCACGGTGCTGTGGGTGGGAAGAAGTCAGGTGGTGGACTGGGCGAACTGATCGAGCTAGTTAAATCAGGTAAGCCCCAAGATCTCCTCTCTGGTGGTTTGTCGCAACAGCTCGATAAGTTGATGCAGCTCGGCAAAGGCGAAAATTCTAGCCAATTAGAGCAAGGATTGGGTGCTTTAATGGGGATTGTGCTGGGGCGGCTGGACTTGTCTGATTTGGATGTGGAGCAGATCAAAGGTCAGCTGAAAACCGCTCAGTCCCAGCTCAAAAATCAGACGGACAAAGTAACTGAAAAGGTTGCGGTGAAGCAACTTTCACCTGCGGCAAGTGTGATTAGATCGGATATCGAACACTATTTGCTCGATACTTACTCATGGCAAATGACTCCGACGCGGATTGCCCAGGATTTTAGTCAAGTATTATATGATCCCAAAGCTGATGCCAGAACGATTCGCCAAAGTCTGGAGACACTCAAGCCGGAAGAATTTAGCGCAATTCTTCAGTCGCGGGGCGTATTTACCCAGTCCAAAATTAGTGAACTAACGGGTATACTCGATCGAGTCCGCCAGCAAGTTTTGGGACAGGTGCGGGCTGCCGAAGCAGCGGGAATGCTCCAAAAGACTCAGACTGCTGTTAGCCAATACCTCCAATCGACTCCCAAGGATCGACTCCTAGCCAGCGGAGTAAGTCAAGAATTAAAAGTCCTCCTCACCGACGGGGATGCCGATCCACAGGAGCTATACGCCCGACTGTCTCAGCTCAAACAGTATCGATTTTTGACCATTATTCAGCAGCGAGGCGATCTGAGTGAGGCTGAAAAGAACCAGATTAGTCAATCCCTGGATGGGAGCTTGCAAATTGCTATTGCCGATACCCAAGGACTTCAGCAAGGGCTTCAGACCAGAGTTGCAACTCAGTGGCAGCAGGTGCAAGAATACCTGCGCAATACCGGAAAGGATGAACTCAATCCTGAAGGGATCAAACGCGACCTCCAGACGCTGCTGGAGCACCCTGAAGCAGGTATTCACGATCTCAAACAGCGGGCGAGTAGTTTCGATCGAGATACCCTGGTGCAGCTGTTGAGCCAGCGCAAAGATCTCACTCCAGATCAAGCTCATGATCTCCTAGATCGGGTCGAATCAAGCTGGAACCAAGCGGTTCACGCACCAGCGGATCTGGTAAACCAGGCTAAATCTCAGTATGAAGATGGTACAGCGGCGATCGCCGACTATCTCCGGCGGACAGGAAAATCCGAACTCAACCCCGAGGGAATTAAGCGCGATTTAACTACGTTGCTCGCACATCCCAAGCTGGGAGTGGCATCCATCCGCGATCGACTCTCTCAGATCGATCGCGATACCCTCGTCCAATTGCTCCGGCAGCGGGACGACATGTCCGAAGCAGAAGCCAATCAAACTATCGACCACATACAGGACAACATTCGGCAGATCCTGGGCACCCCCAAGCGGCTAGCAACCCGCGCTCAAGCCAAAGTTCGCGACTTCCAGACCACTCTCGAAGACTACCTCCGCAATACCCACAAAAGTGAACTCGATCCAGCCGGAATCGAGCGCGATCTCGGACTCCTGCTCCAAGATCCGCGTTTAGGTTTGGAGCAGCTGGGAGACAGGCTTTCGCAGGTCGATCGATCGACAATTATCGCTTTATTATCCCAACGGGAAGACATATCTGAAGCCGAAGCCACCGAAATAGTCGATCGAGTTCTCGCCGTGCGCGATCGAATTGGGGCACAACTGGAAACCATCAAAGCCAAGCTCCAGTCAGTGGTTGACGGTGTTCTAGGCAAAATTCGCGACTATCTCAACGCGCTCGAACGTCCCGAACTCAACTACGATGGGATTCAGCAAGATGTCCGTAAGCTATTTGATGATCCCAATGCTGGATTCGATGCCCTGCGCGAACGACTTGCCCATGTAGATCGAGATACCCTGGTGGCAGTGATGAGTTCCCGCGATGATATTTCTCCCGCTGATGCCAACCGAATCATCGATCGAGTCGATAGTGTCCGCACCAGTGTTTTGCACCGCGCTGAGCGGATTCAAGACCAGATTCAGACTCGACTAGCCGATCTCAAGCATCAAGCTCAAGCTCAAGCCGAAGCAACTCGCAAGGCAGCTGCTACCGCTGCTTGGTGGTTATTTGCCACGGCGTTTACTTCCGGTATTGCCGCAGCTGTGGCGGGGGCGATTGCTTAGATCTATCTTTTGGTAGATGTGCGATCAATTGGCTAGCTGATAACATGACCGCAAACAGGATATGGAGGGAAATATCATGATTGAACGTGGTTCTAAAGTTCGGATTCTCCGCACTGAATCTTACTGGTTTCGCGAAGAAGGTACCGTCGCAGCGATGGACAAAAGCGGGATTAAATACCCCGTAATTGTCCGGTTTGAGAAAGTTAACTATGCAGGGGTCAATACTAATAACTTTGCTTTGCACGAGCTACAAGAGACGGCAGCTCCAACTCCCAAATCAAAATCAACGGCGGCACCTGGTGGCAAACAAACCACGATCGAGCCAGCCACCCGTCGCACCGGACAAGGTGATATGAAAGACAGTGTTAGTCCAGGTGCAGATCCAGAATCAGCAGCGGTAGATACTACAACTGTTGAAGGTTCGCCCAATCAAGGTACTGAATCTCGTTAGATTAACGTGAATTTATCCTTTCGGAGCTACTGAAACATCTGCGGAAGTTCTCGCCGCAGATGTTTCAGTCAAGAATAAGTAGGCTACAGCCCTCACCTTAAACTGGTGGGGGCTATTCGATTTAACTGCGGGTCAGATAAATAACCCTGGTGATAATTTGAAGAACTTACCTAAGCTCTTTGCCTGTTCGCGGCTGATAGTACGCTTACCATTAACAACTTCAGACACTACGCCGCTACTCCCAATGATGCCAATTAGATCGACATTGCGAGTACCACTGACAGTCATGATGTGACGTAGCAATTCATTTGGTGTAGATTTTTCCCAATCATCTAGATTGTGATAAATTGATTCGTAATCTTCGATTAGTTTCACGACTAACATCAGCAATGCTGTATCTTCTGGGGTGCGATTGTATTGAAAAAGACTTGACAATTTCAGTTGCTATCGATTGTCAAAATTGCGATCGTTTATACTCACAAATAAGATCTCGCGCTCGAAGCTTGCGCGTCGTCTAACGATGATCGCATGGGCATATGTGGACAGTAGAACACGCTTATCGTATCTTGTCTGTTCTGCCAACGCGATTGGGTTCGCACCGCAAGGGGGTGAGAAATGGCACTGTGGCGCAATTTATAGAGCGATTACCTCCGGTAGGCTTCGCCAACGATACTCGATCGGGCAGCTGGCTACAATAGTTTTCCAAGCTCGTGCCCTAGCTCGGTGGTTGTAGATGGCTTGTTGCAATATCAACAAACAAACATTCACTACAGTGGGTGAAATGGTGGGCGATCGACCAGCCAAACCACGCAAAACAGCACATTATTTTGAGTGTATAGACACGAAAACACGGCTGTTAAGAAATGGTTTGTTTCCTAAAAGTCGTGCCGTGCCGTATGCTCTAATCAAATCGGAACGAGAGGATTTGAACCTCCGACCCCTACTACCCCAAAGTAGTGCGCTACCAAGCTGCGCTACGTCCCGTTGTGAAACATTATCATAGCAAGTCTCGATCGATTAAGCAAGCTCAGACGTGCA
>JANNDQ010000152.1:0-2661 GCA_031387965.1 Chamaesiphon sp. OTE_75_metabat_567 | reverse complement strand
AAATTTACACCGTACCCGATCCTCGATCGCCAGAATAACCCCAAGCACTGCTCGATCTCGTCAAACAGGAAGGCGTAAATGACTACGTCCCAGTGTGTAGTCCAGTTGCCAGTTATTATGATGCTGAAGTTCAAACGTTACTTGCGCCCTACTGTACAGTGATGCACGTTGATGTCCAGATGCTCCAACGGTTGGATGATAAGTATGAATTTGCCACCGATGCTCAAGCGTTAGGGTTGCGAGTACCAAAATCATACAAGATTACCCATCCCCAGCAAGTCATCGATTTTGACTTTACCAACGAACAGCGGCAATACATCATCAAAAGTATTCCCTATGATTCGATTCGACGCTTGGATCTAACTAAATTACCCTGCAAAACCCCTGCCGAAACTGCCGCTTTTGTAAAATCTCTACCGATTTCCGAGAGCAAACCTTGGGTGATGCAAGAGTTTATTCCTGGACAAGAATATTGCACCCACAGTACAGTTCGCGACGGTCATCTTCAGCTCCACTGCTGCTGTGAATCATCCGCATTTCAGGTAAACTATCAACATGTTGATCGACCAGAAATCGAAGATTGGATTCGGACTTTTGCAAGTAGTTTAAAACTAACTGGACAAGTATCGCTCGATTTCATGCAGGCAGATGATGATGGTGAAATTTATGCGATCGAGTGCAATCCCCGCACTCATTCTGCCATCACGATGTTTTATAATCATCCCGATGTCGCCCAAGCTTACTTACAACCAGAAGCTCTCGCTCAGACAATTCAACCACTCCCAACTAGTCGTCCAACCTACTGGACTTATCATGAGATCTGGCGATTAGTTACTAATTTAGGTTCGCTCAAATTAACGCAGCAACGATTAAACATCATCGCTCAAGGTAAAGATGCAATCTTTGATTGGAACGATCCATTACCATTCTTGATGGTGCATCATTGGCAGATTCCATTACTACTACTGGGGAATTTACACAATCCGAAAGAATGGATTCGGATCGACTTTAATATCGGTAAGTTAGTAGAAATCGGTGGAGATTAAGATCCACTTTCAGGAGACAATTTGGGATTGGTAATCAGACCAAGTGGGCCTGAATCTAAGATTATAATCTTCACCAAGTTATACCTTTCATCTCAAGTGGAAATAATTTACGATCGGAGAGTCGATCTTCATCTAAGAGGATGTTTGGAAATACGGACATGATCGATTAGTTTATACCACCATTAGTGTAAATCCCCCAACCCCCTTAAAAAGGGGGATTTAGGGGGATTCTCTAGGATCTAAGTAGCAAAATATACTTTCCAAACATCCTCTAAGGCTTGGAGAAGATATCGACCTGTTTCTTGCTGCTCTTCGTCATCCTCATCATCGAGCCAGGATTGCAGCAAATTAACGGCTTCGGCTTGTTTTCGATCGATAGGGATGGAGTTTGTCAATACTTGCAATGTCATCGCCTCCAGCGAAATCCCTTGTTGGTGGGCGGACTGTAAGAGGTACTGTTCTAACGCTGCTGGTAGGTCGATAGTTAGTGTCATGAGCCTGATTAAGGTATACACATTATAATTTTATCATCATCAATTGCATACAATGCCATACGCGATCGATCGAATAAATATCCAAATGAGAATGATTTAAAGTTGTTGCTAAATTTAGATTGCTGCTTTTACCCCATAACCTCTGTCACAAAACATCGTAGTCTATTCCTCCTCATAACTTCTAGATATCGTTCTGCTTCATTTCTTTCACCAGTCCAAACTACAGCAATTCCTTCTTTGTGGACTCTGAGCATAAGACAAATAGATTGTCGTTCAGATATACTAAAAACTGATACTAAAGTATTTACAATGGTTTTCATCGAGTTGATGTCATCATTGACAACGACAATGGCGTGTGTTCCCAATCCATTGAAAACTTTTTGAGTCAGAGTATCTCTTGTACTTCCGATTCTCTGCTGATAGAGATTTATCAGCAAAACCAAAAAAATAATACTTAAAATTAGAATAATAATACTAATAACGCCAATTCTAAGAAATGTGGATATTGGGAGCATTTTTATAATGACAAATAGATATTTCCAGTAAATTTAATTTTCGTAAGGTGGGCACTGCCCACCACAAAGATTTCAGCACATCAAATATGTTTCTACACTCACAATTAAAGTCTAGGATCGATCGGTTCGCTCTCCAAAGCTAAAACGCCAAATGTACATTCATGGACGCGACGAAGGGGTTCATTAGCAACAAATCGATCGAGTGATTCCACCCCCAGCGCAAACTCCCGCAAAGCTAACGATCGCTTACCTGACAATCCACGTTGGCGGAGTCTGTCGAGATGTTCGGGGAGTGAATATTCGGCACCATAAATGATGCGGAGATATTCTTGTCCGCGACATTTTATGGCTGGTTGAATCGAGCGGTGAGATGGGATATATTCGATCGGTTTGACAACCATTCCTTCACTGCCTTTTTGAGTTCGATCGATCCACCATTCGATCCCTGTGGCGACACTTTCAGCATCATTAGTATCGACTAGAAGATTAGCCGTGGCGAGGATTAATTCGGGGTCTAATTGGCTAAGTTTGGCGATTTGTTCGAGGTGCCAGGGGTGAGGTTTGTCGGTGTGGGTGGCTCCTTCGGTGGCGAGGATGTGGAAGGGT
>JANNDQ010000076.1:0-1637 GCA_031387965.1 Chamaesiphon sp. OTE_75_metabat_567 | reverse complement strand
TCTGTCAATGGTTTTAAAACCGCTGGCTGTGCCTGATACGATTTGGTTGGGAATTTTGCCTGGATTGAGTGAGGAGCTATTATTTCGCGGTGTCATGTTACCAGCAATTGGATTAGATCCGATCGGGATTGTGTTATCCTCGCTTTGTTTTGGAGTGTTGCACATGACGAATGTACAGCAATGGCCATATGCGGTGTGGGCGACAGCGGTAGGGATATTGCTGGCATTTACAATGGTCGAAACAGGTAATCTATTTATTCCGATCGTCGCGCATATTACGACTAACTTTGTTTCGGGTTTAAGTTGGAAATTGACAGAGCGATAGAGTTCCATTACATGCTCGATCTAATCCAGACAAGCAGCTCTGGTAGCATCGGTTGTGCGATCGAGTGATTTTGACACAGCAGGAGATCCAAAAGATCCTTGTTCTAACCATTGACAACCTTGTTTGATTAAGGTGGGGATATCTCGATCGATCTGCCAGACTCGCGGGATGCCATCATCACCACCAGCTAATAGATATTTCCCATCTTTACTAAAATTGATACTTCTAATCGTGCCCCAGTATCCTCTAAAATCGGCAATTTGACGACCTTGTAGATCCCAAAGTCTCAAAGCTGCACCAGCTCCGCCCGTAGCTATTTTACCATCTTGACCTTGACTAATCGCAATATTTTCAGTGCCAGCCTGATAGGTTTCGATCGGCTCACCGATTAGTTCTGGTTTCAGATTCGATCTCCAGATTTTGCCTTCTTTACTAACGATCGTAAAAGATTGACTGTCCTCATTAAATCCTACTGTTACCTTACTGCCAACATGTCCAGGCAATACTAATTCAATTGGTTGATCTGGATTGGGTAACTTATCAATATTTTTAATTAGAACGACTTTACCTTTATCTGCACCGACAACTAGATTTTCTCCATCTTGACTAAATCGTAAAGTTGAGGATGAATAACGTTGCTCATAAATCCGTTGTCTGTAGATCGGCTTTAATTTTAATTCTTCACCTTCTCTAATATTTTTAATATCGATTTTCCAGATTCTAACATAGTCACCTGTCATGCCAGTTGTCGCGAGTAAATATCGATCTCGGTCATAACTCCAATCCATACTATATATTTTGCCTTGCCCAGCTTTAAAAGAGGTAATTTCTGTGAGCTGGTTATTTTCAAACTTGAGCAATCTAATTTTTCCGTCTGAACCACCAGCAGCAATCATTGCTTTTCCTGATTGAGGATGAATGCGGATCGCTGTAAATTCAATGTTATCTTTCTGAAAACTATTTATTCGTTCGGGCAGTCGATTTGGTTCATGAGACCACCAGGATATACTGCCATCATCACCTGCTGTAATAAAATGGCTAGAATCGTGAGGATCGAAGCGCACACTATTAACTTTCTCTAGGCGGTTATTCTGAGCTGAGATAATTTCTGGAATCTTCCAAATCCGAATGATACTATCGTCTTGACCACTAGTTGCTAGTTGCAGAGAATTACTATTTTTTGCTTTAAAACTAGGGTTAAAACGCATACTTTCAATCCCACCTTGATGACCTTTGAAGTTAGTAATTAATTTTAAATCTTTAAGATTCCAAATTCTTATTGAGCTACCGTTATTTGTGGTTGGATCTTTTG
>JANNDQ010000723.1:0-1746 GCA_031387965.1 Chamaesiphon sp. OTE_75_metabat_567 | reverse complement strand
GGGATGTCTCTCGGCGCACTCTCTCGCGAAGCTCATGAAGTCCTAGCGATCGCTATGAACCGGATCGGCGCGAAATCCAATAGCGGCGAAGGCGGCGAAGATCCCGTCCGCTACAAAACGATCGATGATGCCGTCGAAGGTCAATCGGCGATCCTGCCCCACCTCAAAGGCTTACGCAATGGCGACACGGCTAAAAGCTCGATCGTTCAAATCGCATCGGGACGCTTTGGAGTCACCCCGCAATTCTTGATGAACGGCAAACAAATCGAGAACAAACTCGCTCAGGGAGCCAAGCCAGGTGAAGGCGGACAACTCCCTGGACCAAAAGTCAGCCAGTATATCGCCATGCTCCGCCGCTCCAAACCAGGCGTGATGCTGATTTCACCACCACCCCACCATGATATCTACTCAATCGAAGATCTGGAGCAACTAATCCACGATCTCCACCAAATCAACCCCAAAGCCGCCGTCTCAGTCAAACTAGTCGCCGAAATCGGCATCGGCACGATCGCCGCCGGAGTCGCCAAAGCCAACGCCGACATCATCCAAATTTCTGGACACGATGGTGGTACCGGAGCATCCCCTCTCTCCAGCATCAAACACGCTGGCACCCCCTGGGAACTCGGTTTGACCGAAGTTCACCGCGTCCTGATGGACAATCAACTTCGCGATCGAGTCCTCCTCCGTGTCGATGGTGGATTAAAATCAGGTTGGGATATTATTATCGCCGCCCTGATGGGAGCAGAAGAATATGGCTTCGGATCGATCGCGATGATCGCCGAAGGCTGCATTATGGCGCGAGTCTGCCATACCAATAAATGCCCCGTCGGCGTAGCCTCCCAGCGCGAAGACCTCCGCGCCCGCTTCCCAGGCATCCCCGAACAAGTCGTCAACTTCTTCCTCTTCATCGCCGAAGAAGTCCGCAGCATCTTAGCCCGTCTCGGCTACAAATCCCTCAATGAGCTAATCGGACGTGCCGATCTATTTACCCTCCGCCCCGAAGCCAAATTAACTAAAGTCGCCGCGATTAATCTCGATTGTCTGACTCAATTACCAGATACTAAACTCGATCGATCCTTCCTGATCCACGGCGATATCCATACCAATGGAGCCGTCTTAGATGACGAGATTTTAGCAGATGTAGATGTGCGGAACGCGATCGATAATCAAGGCATCGCCACTAAATCTTACAAGGTGGTGAATACCGACAGATCGATCGGTGCCCGCATCTCCGGTGCAATTGCCCTCAAATACGGCGACAGCGCATTTGAAGGACAACTCACCCTCAACTTCCAGGGAGCCGCCGGACAAAGCTTCGGCGCATTCAACCACGAAGGAGTCAGCCTCAACCTCACCGGCGAAAGCAACGACTACGTAGGCAAAGGCATCAACGGCGGCGAAATCGTCATCAAACCCTATACAGGCACGATCTTCGACACCAGCCGCAACGTAATTATCGGCAACACCTGCCTCTACGGAGCCACAGGCGGCTACCTCTACGCCAACGGACGCGCAGGCGAACGCTTTGCCGTCCGCAACTCCCGCGCCACAGCCGTAGTCGAAGGTACAGGCGACCACTGTTGCGAATACATGACAGGCGGTGTGGTAGTAGTCCTCGGACAAGTCGGGCGCAACGTCGGTGCAGGGATGACAGGCGGTTTGGGTTATTTCCTCGATGAAGATGACACTTTCATCGCCAAAATCAATCCCGAAATCGTCAAATGGCAACGGGTACAAACAGCCGCA
>JANNDQ010000056.1:0-1932 GCA_031387965.1 Chamaesiphon sp. OTE_75_metabat_567 | reverse complement strand
GCGGCAAGAGTTTCTGACTATACTGCCTTTTTTAGTACCGATGAAAGTCGAATCGGTCGGATGGTAGAATTTGGTGAAACCAAACAGATTTTCTCATTCCCTATCGATCAACGTACCAATGATTACGTGTCTGGTCGATTTGGTTAGTCGATGATTAATTGCAAATAAAAGACAGGGGCAATTCATGAATTGCCCCTGTCTTTTTAGATAAAATGGGTTCTATATTAAGTGTCCAATATCTGATAGTATTCCTTTTCTACTTCTGCATAGCCCCATGCTAAACCTTCAGGATCGCGATTGCGAGTCCAGTCGGTAAATCCTGGTTCGCTCCGCCGCTTATAGATGGTGCTAGGGTGGACATCTAACCGCTTTGCTAATTCGGACTGGAGGATCGGCACAACCGAACGATCGAGGATTGGTGCAGCAGGGGTAGTCGAGATCGTCAATTGTTCCTCTAGCTCGGCAATTGTTGGCGTGGACTGATCCTCGTCAAATAACTGGCGCAGATTGCTCAGTTCAGGAACAGCCTCCAGCGGTGCTGCTGGCTGTGAATTCACCGCTGATTCAACCGGAATCGGGGTGTCCAAGATCACCGGAGGTTCTGGTGATGGAATTGCATCTAACCTAATTGGCGCAGCGACTGATAGCGGTGGTGTTTCCACTATTAATTCAGCCAGTGGAGGTTCTGGGAGCATCGCCGCCAGTTTCGCTGGAATAGGATCGGGGCTGGCTGATACAGATGAAACTAGTTCGGGCTGGAGGGATAGTTCCGAACTAAGCTCAGTTTGAGTAGGAGCCAAGTCAAATGCTACGGCTGGAGCTGTCGCTGGCATTAGGGCTGGTGTGTCATCCTCACTATCGTCAAAAATGGTACCGAGGGTACTAACAGAAATAAAATAGTAAACCTGTCCGCGATCGGGATGTTGGCGACTACCTGTGCCAAATTCATCAGCTCTAATTGCTAAATACTTAGTAGCTACTTTACCAGCAACTTTTGCAGAAATGGAGAGATCGATCGGGCTAATTTCGCCCCGATTTTGAACGATCAGCTGTTGAAAAATTGGATCGATCGATCGAGCAGTTCTCGACCATTCGTAGCTTTGCCAGATATTTCCACCAGCAATGAGCAAAGTTACGCCCAATATAAATGGCCACGCTACAAACAGCGCAGACATTGTAAGTGCTGCTGGGATGAGAACCAGCAGACAGCCTGTGGCACTTTTCGGATTTATAGCTGTTTCAGGCATTTGCCCTATGGTTTTTTAACTTAACGCTAAGCTATTTTAGTCGATCGTCACGCTTTCGGTGCATCCTGATTCAATACTATTAATGATTGATTCCGACTTTTGTCTGGCAATCGAGTTATTTATAGTTAACAATCCCCGCAAAGTCATCAGCAGCTAAGCTAGCGCCACCAACCAGTACACCGTTAATCTGCGGCTGTGCCATGATCTCATCAATATTGCTGGGCTTGACTGATCCACCGTATTGAATGGTGATCTCAGGATTGCTCAACTGATCGCGAATGATTCCAATCACCCGATTTGCTTCAGTTGCTTCACAGGTTGCACCAGTCCCAATCGCCCAAATTGGCTCGTAGGCAATCACTAGTCTATCTTGAGCAACTCCTACCAACCCGCGATTCAATTGATTGATAATTGTTCGTTCTACTTCGCCTGCATCTCGCTGCTGTTTTGTCTCACCCACACAGAGGATCGGAATCAGTTCACTCGCTTGAGCCGCCTTCAGGCGTAAATTGACAGTTTCATCGGTTTCGCCAAAGTACTGACGGCGTTCACTGTGTCCGACAATTACATATCTGACCCCCATTTCCACCAGCATATTGGCAGAAATTTCCCCCGTGTAAGCCCCACAATCTTCCCAGTGGACATTTTGAGCGCCCAGCCGAATCCGATTGCCGTGGAGACTTTT
>JANNDQ010000014.1:0-2622 GCA_031387965.1 Chamaesiphon sp. OTE_75_metabat_567 | reverse complement strand
CCGTTGTTATGGGATGTCCTGGAACATGAAAGTGCCACCGTTGCTTTTTCTGACTATGAGAGACTGCTCCGCAAAGCTAGATGGTTGTTGCGTGGGTATGATGATGTGATTCTCTTAGCCGATAGGGCATTCGCCTGTCATGATCTGATGGCATGGCTGAAATTAACAGATTGGCATTATGCACTCAGGCTCAAATGTGATCTTCTGGTGCATGGTGTCAACCGTCATCCCATCGCAGTGGGAAAGCTGTATCCACTCATGAATCAGGCTAAACTTTTCACAAACGTGGGTTTGTGGGCTGATGGAATTCATCGTGCCAACTTAGTGTTAGCGACAGTCAAAGGAGCCAAAGACTCTTGAGCAGTGATTACTGACGAAGTGCCAAGTCTACAAACCTTGTGGAATTACGGTTCACGCTTTTGTGTCGAAGAATTATTTTTAGACAGTAAATCAGGTGCTTTTGAATTGGAAGATTCTCGCCTTCGTCATGCTGATGCTCTCACCCGCTTATACCTGATTGCTGCTGTTGCTCTCCTCTATGCCACGACGACTGGTATGACTGTTCAGATTACTGGATTACGCACGACTGTTGACCCTCATTGGCGGCGTGGTTTAAGCTACCTCTGCAAAATTGGCTTACGATATCTTCGTGGCGTGATTAATAAGGGACGAATATTACTTGTTCCGAGTCCTTTGTTCTACAAAGATCCAGAGCCTTGTTTTGCTTCAAATAAGGCTCAACCAGATCGGAATGATTCAATCTGGTTCGAGCGAATCGTTACTATCACTTGTAAAATCTGACTATTCCCCCTCAATTAAAAATGTGTCAGGCAGTCAGGCCATCGGCTTACTCTTCATAGAAAAGATTGTATATGTCGCTATTGCCCGTATTCGATGACCAGTTGCTGCAAGATTTTATGAACGGGTTTTATGGCTGAAGGGGTGACAAGCACCCCTGTAACGTTTTCCCACACTGGATTTTGCACAGTTAGATGAACATTGAAGGGATGTCAAAGTGAGTTACTCTTGAAGTATAAAGAGTATGAGATAATAATAAAAATATGCTCAAAAAGTGAGAGCATAAAACAAATTATGGATTTAATCTTGAGCTGACTCAACAGGTAATATCCTTGCGCCAAAACATGCTCGACATCTTTTTGGATCTGTTCAAATTTCAATTTTTCTGAACCGAGTGTTGTCTTTGTCAGCCGCTTCACTTTTTTCGGTTTGTATATTTTTTTCTTTCTTTGTAAATTGCCAAAGAAAATTGGAGTTATCACGAAAAGATTTTAAGCGAAACCGTCACTTTCGCTTATGGAGTATCTACCGATTGTAGCCGATCGAAAAAGCGAGTAACTCATTCGATATCATTCAAGACGCGAGACTTTTAATTTATTGGTGAATGTTCTTTAGCAAAATACTGTCGAACCTTCGCGGCGATCTGAGGATTTGTCATTTTATCGACTGTTTCGATATTGATGATGTGCCCACCGAGGTGATTTTTTTCAAGCTGTTCTTTTAGTTCGCCCTTTGCTTCACCTGGCCCAAAGATGAGAATAGATTCAGCATCCCGAATAGCTGTAATAACCGCAGCATAGTAAATATTAAGATGTTTGGTAAAATCTCTTTGACGGCGATTATCAGCAGGTACCTGAACTACTTCATAATCACCCTCAAGTGGTCGTTGGCGTAGCCTCTCCCCTGGAGAATCGCCAGCCCGCTGAAGCTGTTTTTCTACTCCCGATCCTATCTCTTCAATCTTTTCCCCTTGCTCGGTAATAGTTACCACAATAGCCTTCCGATGGTCGATCCATAGACCTACTTTAGTACTCATCGATTATTTCCTCGTTTCCCAGCTTGGCTAGGGGTTGCACCCTTTAGTTGTACTGAAAAATACTGAGTAAATAAATCAATCTATAGATAGATTTCAAGGTAAATCTTTTCAATGTTATCTATTCCTATTGAGAGATATTCAGAAATATTAGGTAGGAAAATAATGTTGTAAATACGCGATCGTTAATTGCTTTGTTTCCGCTAAAACTCGGTGTTGAAAATCGCGATCGCCAGATAATGCCAGAATGTCGAGGGCACAGGCAACTTCAACACTAATTGTAGCAATTAGCTCTCTGTGACTTTGCTCTAAAGCTGGATTCCGCACCGCAAGATAAAGGTTTACTTTTTGAGCAAGCTCCCGATTGAATGCGGCATACATAGCAACTGTTGTCGGGATTAGCCGCGATTGCACAAACATTTGGCGGAAGGCAGGATTTGTACTCACAAACAGATCGAACCCATCTACAAGTTGGCTGACATAGAGATCGAGCGGTAGCTGCATTGCTTCATCAGTATGAAGATCTGCCGATAGCTGTTTGAGTCGATCGAGATAGCGATCGAGCAAAGCATGAAAAATGGTCAGCTTGTCTGGGAAGAAGCGATACAAGCCCCCAATCGAAGTATTTGCCCGTGCAGCAATTTCATCGGTTGTGACGGAATCATAGCCAATCTCCACAAACAACTCAGCCGCTGCATCGAGAACCCGATCGAACCGCTGACGACTCCGTGCTTGCTGTGGTACACGCCATAGTGGTGCTGGCGGCTCTTTGGTCATGATTTAGATCCTGG
>JANNDQ010000765.1:0-6717 GCA_031387965.1 Chamaesiphon sp. OTE_75_metabat_567 | reverse complement strand
ACAGCTTATTTTGTTGACTCGTAATCACAAAGATTTTGTTAAGGTTCCAGGACTGATCGTAGAAGATTGGACAGCTTTATAGTAATACCTTGATATCTACTGTTACAAGAACGTGCTGTCGTTGAAACTGTAAATACTATCCAGGATCGAGAATCGCGGCTAGTGTAGCTTTCAACTCGTCGGGGCTAGTCGTCGCCGTTCCCACCTGCCGAATCACGATACTCGCGGCTAGATTGCCCAATACCGCCGCTTCCCAAAAATTAGCTCCACCGCACAAACTTAGCGTTAGCGCCGCCACCACCGTATCCCCCGCACCCGTGACATCAAAAACATCTGTGCGATTGAAAGCAGGAATGTGTTGCTCTGTGCCGTCTCGATCGAATAAACTCATCCCATCCTCACCGCGAGTGATCAGGATCTGTTTTGCTTGAGTGAGTGCCAATAAGTCTTTGCCCGCTTGGGTGACTAGGGCAGGGGAAGTAATACTATAACCAACGGCTTGTTCGGCTTCGGGTAAATTGGGCGTAAATAATGTGGCTCCTTGATAGCGATCGAGTCTATCTTGAGCATCAACGATACAATGATCGTGGCGCAGTGCTGCATCAATCACGATTTGACTCAGGACACCATCACCATAATCAGAGCAAACTACCACATCTACATTCGCAATTTCGCGATCAATATAATTAGCTAGTTGCTGTTGTAAATTAAGAGTAGGTAACTCATCAGATTTGCGATCGACACGGACAATTTGTTGAGTGACTGACTGACGTGCATGTCCGGCGATTCGAGTTTTAGTAACGGTTGGACGCTCAGTTTCGACAAATATGCCGCTGGTATCAATTCCCGCCGCTTGAAAGATTTTAGTTAAAGCTACACCCTGAATATCATCGCCGACTAACCCAGCTACTTTTACTTGTGCGCCGAGTTTAGCAAGGTTATAGATCGCATTAGCACCACCACCTGGAACTTGGGCGGTATGCTCATGGCGGAGGATCAGCACTGGTGCTTCACGGGAGATCCGCTCGACTTGCCCCACCAGAAATTCATCGAGGGTTAAGTCGCCAATGACTAATACTTTCGGTTGGTGAAACCCATCGATTAACTGATGTAATCTTGGTGCTGACGTTGCTAATCGATCGAGAAAAGATCCACTCATGTATATTTAATTTTTACAGGTTGCCGGGTCAAATTGGATTTTATAATAATAGAGGACAGGCAAACCTTTGTCTGCTTCAGGGCGACTTTTTTCGGCTTCAGTTGCTGCCGCAAATCCAGCAGTTACAGATTTGTCTAGCAAGCTGGGATTGTCTAAGATCTGCGGATCTCCGAAGTATGATTTTTTGTTATCTAGCGGTTGTGATGTATTATCTCCCAAGATATTGCCATCCTGATTCTGCGGCACTTTGTCGAATCCAACCATCAGAATCATAAATGGTGGCTTTTTGGTGCTGGGACAGGGTGTATCTGGAGGATACCTGACTACTATTGGCCTGAGCAAGTATGGCTTAATATTTGGATATCTAGCGGCGTAAGTATTGGCTCTCGCCGTCACAGCTTGGGTATATCCACCATAGTCACCACCAGTGGTATTGGCTGATGACGGTGTTGATGTGGTGGGTGATGAGCTTGAGTTGGTGGGGTTATCTTGGGAGCTAGATCCTGAGGGCGACTGGGATTGAGCCGTGCCAGTCGTTGGTGTTGCGGGTGGGGTGTTACCGCGATTCTGAACTGGAGCAGTAGATGATGATGAGGGCAGGGGAACAGTTAATATCTTAGGTTTTTGAGCTGGTGATTGGGCTGGTACTGGTGTCGGTGCTGATGGGGTATTAGTATTTTTCTCAGTCGATGACTGAGTGGGTTTAGGCTTTGGTTTAGCTGCTGATGATTGACTCGGTTTAGGCTTGGGTTTAAGAGTGACTTTTGAGTTGAAGCTGGGTGGTTTTGGCTGCTGTTGCGGAATTACTTGCTGGGGCTTCTGCGCTGGTGCGGGTGCCGGAGTGATATCTTCGAGGGGCACCCGAATTGGTGAAAACGGCACAGTTTTGGAGTCAGGCGAAATCGGTGGCGGAGCTGACTGACTGGCGGGGGGGATTGGTTGAGTGAGGGGGGGTAATACTTCAGGCGTGGGAATTGGTGGTGCTTGGGGAATCCGTTGCAATTCGCTGGGGCTAAGTTCTACTACTTTTACAGTCCCAGGTTCAGCTTTTTTATCTACTTTTGCCAGTTGAGTGAAAAAAGGTAATCCAGCTCCTAGTAAAGCATGTAGGGCTATCGAAGCAAGGATCGCGATCGTCGTTGGCTCGATCAGAATGTCTAAAAAGTTATTGCGGCTAGAAGATTGATACATATTTGTCTTAAACGCTAACTATCAAGCATTCGGGATCAGCTGAATGGAGATCGATTCCTCGTTCCCCATTCTAAACTACATCGCCCGATCGAGATTGTTCGATCGCTTCAAATAATGCCTGAAAATTCCCCCGTCCAAATCCCGTCGCACCATGCCGACGCTCAATCATTTCAAAAAAGAAGGTTGGAGACTCAAAAATCGGCTGGGTAAATATTTGCAATAGTACAGCTTCGGGGGCGGTTTCAGACCAATCGGCTAGGATTTGCAGCTGTTGAAGTTGCTGCCATTCATCAGTAGTTAAGAGCTGATTTTGGGCTGTTTTTGACCTAAATCGCAGTTGAGTATAATAACTTTCTGGGATTGACAAACAAGCTAATTCCTGCTGCTGGACGTAGCTAACAGTTTGAAAAATATTATTAGTCTCTAGGGCAATATGTTGAATCCCCGCACCTTGATTGAGGTCTAAAAATTCTTGAATTTGCGAATTATTCGAGCTAGGCTGATTGATATTAAATCTAATTTTTCCACAGGCGCTAACTAACGCTTTGCTAGTTAACCCCGATCGAGTAGTGTAGATATCAAATGTCTGCTGGACTTGAAAATCGAATAGATCTCGATACCAGTTAGTGGCTGATTCTAATTCACCAGCAGCAACATTTAAGACCAGATGATCGATACCGATGATTGACTCATTGTGACTGAGGGGTTTGGCTGGGGCTTGAATAATGGTATGATTGATCGACCCCCAGCCCTGAATTTTTAGCCACGGTACTTGATCTCGATCTGCTGAAGTTGCTAAAATTTTGATGCCTAAAGCCTGAATCTTTCGCCTAATCTCACGTAGATCTTCGACCCTAAAGGAAATATTCTTTACCCCCGATGGATGGCGCTGGAGATATTCGGCAACTGGGCTAGCTGGATTGAGTGGAGCTGAAATTGAGAATAATAGCTGAGAATTACCAACTAGATATTTGATCGTATCTTCACTGATCTGATCACCTAGTGGTTTTAGACCCATCTGGTCGATTAATAACTCCCGCATTCGGGTTGCATCTACAACATAGAAATGAATGCTATCGATTTCCATAAGGTCAATTATCTAGACTCATTTCGCAGGCTTAAATAGTACTAAAATCTGAACAATAGTTTAGCATCACCACATCAATGCCGCTCTCTCTCGATCGAGTGAATCCCAATCAATTTATTCAAGTCAATAGATAGAGAAGATTGAGATTTGACTTGTGCCAAATCTTACTTTGATGACGATATTTACCAGCTTATTGTTCGCAAGTGATAGACCTTGATTATTTATTTTGTTGCAGCAACGAGGCCAAACCTAATCAATCCACTCTGATAGCCGTTGCTCATCAGCCGCAATGACAATGCTGCCTCGATCGTTTTTCTACCAGCCTTCAATAGTCCGACTATTGCCTGGGGCGTAATCGTCGAATCAATCACCACATCCCAAAATGGGGCAACTGCACTAGACCAATCAGCAGCTTGTAAATCTTTGAAACCACCTTGCTTGATGATTTCGACATATTCAGGCAGTGAAATCACATAGGGCAAGCAATAAACCCGATAAATATCTGCTAGATGTTTGTGTTCATCAGCCCGCAATGGAGTTGTAGCCGTCGTTGGACGGTGACACCAGGTCACAAAAATCAACTTCCCACCCGGCTTTAACACCCGATGGCACTCTTGCAGAAATTTCACCTTGTCTGGCATATGTTCGCCACTTTCGAGCGACCAAACTAAATCAAAGCTATTGTCAGCAAACGGCATATCTAGAGCATTAGCGACCTGAAACTCAGTCCGTGCCTGCAAAAGAGCGGACTGAGCGCGTTCTTTTGCTCGATTTGCCTGAACTGGAGAAAGCGTAATTCCAGTCACCTTCGCCCCAAATTTTTCGGCTAAGTATAAGCTGCTACCACCAATCCCACAGCCGACATCAAGAATATTTTGGGGGCGACTGGTAGTGAAGTCATCAGCCCAAGTTAGCACTTCCTCAATCAGATTGATCTGCGCCTGACGACGATCGAGTTTGTAGTTGCCATCTGGGCCATAATAACCGTGGTGCATGTGCTCACCCCAGATTCCCTCCCACAAATTGCTAGATGCGTCATAGAATTCTTGGATTTCTTGGTACAGTTGATTGCTCATGCCGGAAAATCGCCAGGATAGAAGTCTTCTCCCACATTCTAACGAAATTACTCTGTGCGGAGAGTTGGGAGTTGGGAGTTGGGAGAATTTAAATAGTGGCTGAACTTGGGCTGACTAGTACTAATCGATCAATTCTTCAGGCAAGCGGCTCGGTTAGGGAGACTGTCCGCCGCGTTTCGGCGGAGATCCTAGCAGCATCAGCGACTCTGAGCGTGGCTAAGCTAGCTTTGGGAGTGACGTAGTTTGGTTTGCCATCGATTAGATGATCGAGGACTAGTTCGAGATCTTTGGTAAATAAGCCCTTACGCGCTCCCAGATCGAGCTGAGTCGAGCTACCATCCTGAATCAATACCCCCTCATCCCCGTCAAAGATCAGCGCCCCATGTTCACCCTGTACTTCAAACTTCCGAGAGCCTTGCCAGATACCTTCACCTTTACCATAAATCACTTCACCGATCGCGCGACTGTTTTTGAAGCGAAACTGAGCGGTACACAGACAAGTTTTATAGTAGTCGCCGACACCGCCCCAATACTGATTATGGCAATTGATACTGTCGATCGATCCAAATAGATCGGTGAAGCGATGCAGTCTCGATAGTGCCGCAGTCAGCGGAAATCCAAACTCAGTCCGATGAAAAGTCCATTTCTCAGCAACAGATCGGGACGGAACGATCGTGCTGTAACGAGCGGAATAGACCTCACCGAGTCGATCAATATATTCACGCATTGTCTGATGCAGTCCGCCGAGCAGTTCGATGTGCTCAACATGGAGGAGGACTTGCTTTGACTCAGCCAGAGCAATGATTTCAGCAGCTACTTGAGGATCGAGGGCGAGGGGGTACTCAACAATTGTATGCTTGCCTGCGGCGATCGCGCCACTGACGATCATCCCATGATCGCCATTAATTGTCGCGACAATCACCAGATCGATTTCTGGCATTTGCACTAATGTTTGCCAGTCAGCCACTGCTAAAACATTGAAGCTCTGGGCAAACTCGGCTGTGCGTTCAGGGTTGCGCCCAGCAACAGCTATCAGTTGAGTTCGGCTCTCGGCGCTGAGACTTTGAGCGCGTACTTTAGCCGCAAATCCTGTCCCGATGATTCCAACGCGGATCGGGAGATTAATTTCTCCATAGCTAGCAATCTCAGACATAAGATTTTTTAATATTATAAAGTAATCAAACTGACAGCTAAACTGAACGTTTGAAAATATTATAGCTGTCGATTCAGTCGATAATTTAACTGACTTGCCAAGAGCCAATGAGAAGAGCAAACCTTTGCCCAGCAAAGGTTGTGATCGCTTTTGGCGTCTACTTTAACGATGGAGGTATAAGTAATTAGGATGAATCCCCACAATTCGATTACGAATACCATTCGACTTTAGAGATACTTATGGATACAGATGGGGATATTTTCCCTTAGTATTCAATATAGGGGTGGAAGTTACTGCCATTAGTTAGCTAATCTGATTACTTGCAGTTCCGATCCAGTTGGACAGGCAGATTGTCCAACTACAGATAAATCAACTTATCTGTAGCCACAGTTTTGAAACGAAATTAGAGAGGAATCAATCCAACATGGCAACCTATAAAGTTACTTTAATCAACGAAGCTGAAGGGCTGAATACAACTATCGATGTCGCTGATGACACTTATATTTTAGACGCAGCCGAAGAGCAAGGTATCGATCTACCTTATTCTTGCCGCGCAGGTGCTTGTTCTACCTGTGCTGGTAAAATCACCGCTGGAGAAATCGATCAATCCGATCAGTCGTTCCTCGATGACGACCAAATCGAAGCAGGCTATGTCCTAACTTGCGTTGCTTATCCTAAGTCCAACTGCACAATCATGACTCACCAAGAAGAACAACTCTACTAAGCCTAGGATCTAGCTTTGGCTACGAGAAAATACAGGAGCAGCGAATTAGTCTAATTCGCTGCTCCTATCTTTTGAGGAATTTGTAGCATGAAACCCAACGCCATCAATGTCGATTACCTCCGGTACGCTACTCGATCGAACATGAATTGAAGATCTAAAATTATGAGAATCGGGATGGTGAAGAGATATCCGATAATTTTACTCGATCGTTCCGTTAACGCTGAGGTTGTTGGGTGTCGCGGTGCTCTCAACCCAACCTACGGGGGTAATCCCACTTAAACCTAGATATAAGAGGAGCAGCGAATTAGATTAATCACCGCTCCTATC
>JANNDQ010000738.1:0-6489 GCA_031387965.1 Chamaesiphon sp. OTE_75_metabat_567 | reverse complement strand
ATCTGCAACTTAGACTTATATCTTCTAGTGTAGCTTCAGTTTTATTATTGCCATATTTGAGAGCGGAATTAACATTTGGATGGGTGGATATCACTAGTTAGGTTTTTGGAACTCCCACCGCTTCTGGTTTCGCGGCTGGAACTCCGGTCGTTTTTGCCAGTGGGGAAATCTGCTTGACTTCAGTATTAAGATTGACGAAGTAAAGTTCGATATTCAGGTCTGGATACCGATCGCGGATTGCCCAATACGCTCGACTGAGATATTCGGTATGGGTGGTGAGTTCTAGTGCGGGATTATCTGTCAGAGTTGGATCGATTTTATACTTGTACACAGCACAGTCTTGATGATCGAGGATCAGCACCTTCTTGATGTGATGGAGTCGATAAGAAATATCTAATTGATCCCAAAATGCGTCAGCATCATACTGATGGGGTAGTCCACTCAGCGCCAGCGAAGCCCCCGCTAAAGCAGTCAGATCATACTGCCCGCCCAAATTTTGGAGTGAGAGAAAGTAGCGCTCTGCTTCGAGAATCCGGTAATCGATACAGCTGAGTACCAGCGCCTTGGGGACTTTTGGTTCGGCTCTGGCAGCACTGGGTGCGATCAGGCTAGCTGTAGTCAGCACTCCCGCACCAACGAGATGGCGGAGAAATTGACGGCGATTCGTCTGCCCTGAGTTGACGAGATCGATACAATTTTGCTGAAAACATTGACAACTATCCCGCATGTTAATGTGCTCTAAGTTTTAGAAAAAGTCAATCTTGACATCTCCCCATTAATACTGCTGGGGCTGTGATGGTGTACATAGTCTACTAGTTCTATTCTAGCAATAGCTGGGGTCTCAATCCTAATTTCAGCTGCTTAGACACCTAATATTTATTATTTATCGAGAGTTAATCTTGTTATCGATCTGGAATCGACTGTGATACAATTCTTGTGTGGTCGATCTAAAAAATATTAAATCGTAACAACCAATTCGCTAAAATTTACTATAGGTAATATTTCAATTGAGCTGCGATCCTAATTAGTAGCGATTTTCCTGAAACATTAACCAGCCAGAATCATTCAACAGATAAATGTCTGCTAGTTTTACCCGTTGTAATTGCTGGTACGTCGATTCTGTTTCCTAGACTGATGTTTGCGATCATCACGCGCTGTCTCTAGTTCTGTCGATTTTCGAGCCGAGAGGCTACCGCTAACGAAATGATGCCTGCGTCAAATGCCAACTGGGACGAGCTAGTCCTCACCGCCAACTTAGATTCATCCCAACTACATAAAATTAGGATGGATTTAGATTTGGTGACAATCGCGATTGCGGCGCTCACCGAAATCGATCGGTTAGAAGTCATGCAAATCGCTGAAGATTTACAACTATCGATCGACTCAGATTGGCTAGAGCAGTGGACGTTGGCTGGGGTGTTGGTACCGAACCAACTTAATGTCGAACAGCTGAGATCGGTCGTTTCGATCGTCACTCATCTTGCCCAAGCACATCAACAGCCCATCCGCCAAAATATTCACTATTGGCACCAAACACTCGCAGTCGATCGACTACCGTTAGAATCTCCATCACTCGCAGATTATATCAGTCGGTTTATTTCGATGTACCAGACTCGGTTCGGACAGGCTCCACACCAATCAGTTGAAATCTTAGCGCAAGCCGCTTTAGACTTACTAGTAGAGCTACTGTTTTATAGTAGTCATCATGGACGACAACGACTGTGGGGAATGTTATTAGAGCGATCTGAATCTAGTATCTTGAAATACCCCAGTCCTCCTCTGAGCCAGCGGCGGGAACTAGAGCAATCCTGACTGCTCTGACTACGGTTTTCGGTCGCCAAGCGTGGGCTTTGACCAATCGTCAAGCCGATTAAAAATTAATTTTAACTATAAAAATTATGGAATCCCCCAACCTGAAGGCACGTACATACACAGCTCCTACCTGTGAACTAATTGTTTCAGATCGAGGTTTGCACCAACCTGGTTTCGACGCATCAGGAGCGAAAATTCGCAAATTACCCGCTCATCTAGACAAATTCACACTTCACTTAGAGCAGAACGATCTCGGCGAACAAGATCGAGTAATCTTACAGGGACACCCCCAACAATTAGCTCAACTTCAACAGGTAGTGAGCAAATACGTTGCCGAACTAGTCGCCAAATTTCCGTTACAAAATCCAGACGAGCGAGTTGAATTAGAGCCAGTAATATTACCGCTGGGCGAGGTGACTCCACCGCCAGAAGTTGACACAGTGCCAGTTGATTCAGTCAATGATCGACTATATTCCAGTGGTGCCCCAGCCCTCAATTCGGGCTTGATGAACAATTTACCTGGCTTGCGCAATAATTTAGCCCAAACTCCAGCGGAACCGACCGAGACTGGTATGCCCAAATTTTTTGGGCTGTGGAACAAGGCGGATCGAGATCGAGCTGCACGGACAGCGGCAACTAAGCAGACATCACCATCAGTACCAAATCCGGCACCAACAACACCCTACCTCACCGCCAGCCCAAGATCTGTCGATCGTCAACTCCATCATCAGCTACATTTGGGTGATTTAGCCACACCAATATCTGGAGCAGTACTCTCGCTTTCCGCCATTCAACTGTTCGATCTGTCTACCGTACTAGATGAGTACACCACCGCAACCGGGGCAAATCACCAGTCCAAGCCTGCCACACTCAGCCGTGCGAACATTCCCGGAGCAAGCGCTGTCGCTTCAGACCCCGCAGCTGTTTCTCTATCCCGACTGCCAAATTTACCAAAAATACCTGCGGCAGCGACAAATAGTCAGGTTTATCGGCGGACGCGACGTTCTAGCTCGTCGGTTATGTCCGCGATCCCTTGGGCAGCAGCAGCGGCTGTTGCTGTCGGTTTACCATTCTTCCTGCTCGATCCCAAGCCAAATCCGGTCAAAGATGCCACTAGCAAGGTGAAAATGCCCGATCTAGCAAACGTGAAAAAAACGATTGGGACAGCATTTTCGCCAGAACAGGTAGACAAACCTACCCCCAATAGCATTGCTAGTACACCTAATACACCTAATCCTGCTCTACCGACACCTTGGCAAGCCCAACCAGTCCAGCCGCCGAAACTTATCGATAAACCTGTAGATCCCAGTCTTGCCCCTACTCAAACTACCACCAAAATTGGACTTGCGCCACTACCAGACTCAATTGTCGGTAAACCAGGACAAGAGCGCCGACTTGGTACAACTGCTGGTCTAAATGACATGTCCGGGATATTGTCAGGAATCGCGCCCAATCCGCTCAGTTCCAGCCAGTTGCCTCCGACCATCAATAGTCAGACGGGATTACCTACGACTAATTCACAGCCACAACCAATCTCCAAGTCCCCAGTAACTGCTCCCCGCCAAGATCGCATTGTTACCACAAAACCACCAGTCACTCAACCAGCAAAACCCGCGACGACGAAAGCTGATAGCTCAATTGCCAAGCAGCCAACCACTCTACCCGCAGATCTACCCGCCACGGGTGGGATTAATACACCAATCCCTCAGGTACCCGTAAATCCAGCTCCAGTTGAGCCAAAAGTTAGCAAAACTCAAAGTCCTAAGAAGGCTCCTAAGCAGAAATTCACGCCAACAGAGATCGCCAAAACACCAAAACCAAACGTAGTCAAACAAACTAGCATTAACGCGGCTCCTCAGCCAACAATCGAACCATTCACGCCAGTTCCCACCAATCCCAACATCGTCAACCCCGAACCCCAAAGCGGTGGCGATCTGATTGAACCTCAAACTTCACCAATCATTCCCAATCGCCCCCTTCCCTCCACCGTTGTCGGAGCTTCAGGTCCAGATCCCAACGACATTCCCTCACTCCAGGAAACTAAGCGCTACTTTCAAGAGAAGTGGAAAGCCGATCCCAATCAGTCAAATCCCTTGCAGTATGTCGTCCAAGTTAGTGGTAAAACTGGGATTGTCCGCAGTGTCGCACCCCAAGGTGAAGCGGCGACAACCTATCTTCAGCAGAGCAAGCTGATTAAACCAGGCCAAAAACTGGTTTCCCCAGCCGCCGCAGGCACCAGCGATCAAAAAATTCGAGTATTGCTTCAGCCTGATGGCAATGTTGATACCTTCTTGGAACCTTAGTCGCAGCTTGATGTCAGTTCGGCTATTGCTCTAGCTGATATACTTTAAGTCTGAAACAAACAACTACCAGTCGAATTAACAGGGAAAGTTTGGTGAAAAGCCAACGCTGTCCCGCAACTGTGAAGTAGTGAAGTCATCCATACTAAGTCAGAACACCTGTTAATTCGATCGATACCCATTCTGCGAGGAACAGATCCCATGATTCAAACTACTCAAGCTTCGTTTTCCAAAAAAGCGATCGCGTTTACGCTCTCTACACCCGTCCAAAGCGGGCTATACCTCTCGCTGGCAGCTGTGAGCTTATGGTCTGTTTACTTTACCACTTACCCGCCAATTCATGACGCGGTACACTCCAGCCGCCAGGATACCTTGATTATCTGTTGTCACTTAGCGAGTAATTGTTACACCATTCGTTGGAGGAGCCTTTCCTTTGGATATTTGAGAGTAATTATGTAAAAATTTAAGTTACTAACGCTGATTGGGGCATCTTGCCTGATCAGCCTTTTTCCGTTTGCTTCAGTACATGCTCAAGCGACAGTTAAACTCACGACTGAGCCATCGTTAGAGCAGATCACCCCCTACGAGGCAGAAGCTGCTATCACAGAGCAGCCAATTAGTCTCAAGTTACAGGCGATCGATCCCCAAGGTCAACCGCTCAAAGCTACCAAAATTGCTGTAAAAATCCTCAATCCGCCCAGCAATCGGTGGTTTCCGACAGACTTTCCGATTGTCGAAGGAGCGCAACTGCTAGAACTATCTGCTCCAGCCCCTGATGGCAAAATCCAGTTCGAGCAAATGTTACCAATTCGGGGTAATTACCAAATCTTGGTAAATGTGACTCCCGCAGATCCCAATCTTGCCCCATATCAACAAACCCTCACCTTACCAGTTCCAGAAAGTGGGATTAAATACCAAAACTTTGCGATCCTATCTGGCATTCTACTTGCTGTAGGTGCTGCGGGTGGTTGGATTATTGGCTCACGCAAACCGACTCAACCTGGTGAAATCGCCCCCTCGACGGTGCGATTATTGCTCAGTGGTGCAACTGTATTTGCGATCGCGACCCTGCTCTATGTCAATGTCAGTGCAGAAATAGCTCAGTCAGGCATGTCTGAAGCGATGTCCCATGCGGGCAAAGGGGGGGCGATGAGCGGGATGAATCACGCAGGTATGAGCGGGATGAATCATGGAGGTGAGGAGAAGCCACTGGCAACTAAGCCGACTGTCACCCAGGATGGAGTCAAAGCTGTGTTGAGTGGCGATGCCGACTCAACAGTCGGTAAACTTGCTCAACTGCGGCTACAAGTCACTGATGCTCAAACCAATCAACCGATCGCTACTACTGTTAAGATTAAGGTGATCGCCACTGAGGGTGAATGGACGAGTTTCAGCCATCAAGGCGTAACAGATCCTCAGGGACAATTAAATTGGCAATCTGGCTTTTTTGATGGTGTACCTCACTTAGTTGATGCGACCATATCACCAATCGCTGGTGGCAAACAGTTCACACCAATTAAAGTTAGTAAACAAGTTAATGTTGAGGGTGTTGCACCACCATTAATGACTCGACTAATTGTATTAGGATACCTGACGGGAATAGTCGCAGCAGCATTCTTAGCTGCTTTTTGGCTGCGCCAAAGACATGGTAATTTGCCTGTTAGTAGCTAATTAGTTCTTGTTAAGTAATAAAGAATCAATAGTAAGTTTATTATTGATTCTTCATTATCTTAGATTTAATTAAGCTCGTCTACTTATCTTTTGGATTTTATTCTGGCTTTACTGTCACCACACCATAAGCACTAGGCGAAAGATATTGACGCGCGGCGAGCTGAATAGTTTTAGCGTCTAAGGATTGAATTTGTTGAGGATAGTTTAGGGCTGGAGCTAGATCTCCGACTACAGACTGATAATAACCGTAAAGATCCGCTCGATCGCTTGGCGTTTCCATCCCAAAAATATAACGATTGGCAACTTGACGACGGATGCGGGAGATTTCGGCTTCAGTTACCAGGGTAGTTTGAAGCTGAGCAATATGCTCAGTGATAATTTGCTCCACTTGTGCCAGATTTTCGCTCGGTAACTGGGCACTGAGATAAAATAACCCCTGAACACGATTACTCATATTATTAACGCTGATACTATTTACCAGCTGGCGTTCTTCCCGCAATTCCTTCACCAGTCGGGATGTCCGTCCCGAACTGAGGATCGCCGCTAGAATATCCAGCGGATAAGTTTCCGCCAAATTTGTCAAACCAGGTACCCGCCATACCATAATCAATCTCGCTTGCTGAAGACTCGGATCGATGTGTTCTCTGCGGACAATCCGGTTAAATGCAGGTTCAGGCGTTGGCTGAGATTTTTTACCGACAAATTC
>JANNDQ010000696.1:0-5350 GCA_031387965.1 Chamaesiphon sp. OTE_75_metabat_567 | reverse complement strand
CGGTTCACGCTCGACCATGTAATTCCTAGATCGCTGGGTGGATCGGATGACATCGAAAATCTCGCGCTTGCCTGTCGTCGTTGTAATGAACGGCGGTATAACTTTGTCGCAAGTATAGATCCTGAGACTCAATCGATCGTCCCAATTTTCAATCCGCGTCAACAGCAGTGGGCAGAACATTTTACTTGGACGCTTGATGGAATTACGATTGAAGGACGTACCCCTGTTGGGCGGGCAACTTGTGTTCGTTTCGATCTAAATAATATGCGATATCCAGAAGATGATTCGATCCGTCAAACCAGAGGACTGTGGATTAAAACTGGCTTACACCCACCATCGACCGATCCATTTGAAGGTCTATAGATGTTTAACATAGGCGATATTAAAAACGTAGTGGGACGACCAGACTAAAATTGTGGGCATCCAGAACGTTAAAAAATACAATCAGTAATATTTTGAGCGTTGGCGCAGCCTCTCTGTAAGCGCAAAGCGCAGGCTCCGCAAACGCGAAGCGTCTGCCTGCCCAGAAAGAGAATCGCTTTACCCACAGTTTTAGTCTGGTCACGCCACTACAAAATATTACTGTCGATCGATCGTCGGTGGATGCCAACCGCCGCGAATCCAGAGGCGACGGGCACGTTGAATCGAGCCATCATCGTGAAAATCATCGTTTAAATCTAATCGATTTAAGGTAGCGCGACCAATTGCCGTAATCCCCAAAATATTTTGTCCATCGGCAGACCAAATAAAATGGTCTGACCATAAATCGATTCGAGGATTAAAAAGCGCAACGGACTTTTGGGTTTCGGGGTCGATCCCATCTGTAAAATTATAGCGACGACCATTGCAACGATGACAAGCTAGGGCAAGATTATCTTCACGATCGTCGCCGCCAAGAGATTGAGGAATAAGATGGTCGAGGGTGAAGAGTGAGGTACTAGCTTCCTCAGAAGAATGACAATATTCACACAGAAAATTGGCACGCTGACGAATACGCAGACGACTAGCAATGCTGATACTCATGATTCGGCAATAATCCGAGCATTCATGAGTGTGAAAATTCGATCGAGTTCGGCGATACCCGCCAGCTCGGTAGTTTCTTCTGGGGTGAGCGTATTGGCTTTTTGTCGATCGATTAGGACTTCTAGGCGGTTTTGCAGATCGTCGGTGAATTTAAATAGATTGAGTCCACGCACTTTTTGAATCTGGATGCCGACTTCAATCCAGAAGGATGGCTGTACCATTGTTTGAGTAATCATACCGTTGGCGAAGCCTCTCCTTTGGTGAATCGATCTCGTAGAAAATTTTATTCAGGTCTGACTCTCATATTTTAGCCGAACCAAAGTATGTTAAATATTTAATGCGATCTATTATTCTGCTTCCCATTCGCAGAAAAACTTCAGGTTACGCCAGTAGTTGGCGTAGCCTCTCCTTGAAGAATCGATCGTATAGCCACCAGCCTCAAAGATCCTGTCAATTAGCGATCTGGTTTATATGTTGGCATATAATTTATTGATAGAGCAAGTGAAATAGTCTCAAAATTAAACTTAGGTAAGAGTCAAATGGCTAGCTTACTTAGTAAGCCGTCTTCATTAATTCACGAAATTCAGATCGAAAAAGTCGGAACTTGGAATCTATTTAAGTTTAGCGAAGTGCTACAACTGCGAATGGAAGACTTGCTAACGAAAAAGAAAGCTGATTTGCTCTCACCTGAAGATGTGGCTGAACTCGACTCGATTGGGGAACTTGACCGAATTTTTACTCACGTCAATGCGATGATTGTTGCCGATCGTGTCAATCAGTGAATTAACAAAACAAATCGATCTGAGGTTAGTAATTATCCATTCCAAATTGCCACATCATAAAGGCGAAAATATCGGCGCGTTCCTGAATTATCTGGGTTTTCGTCGAACCGATGCCGTGCCCTGCTTCATAATCCATCCGCAGCAACACAGGTTTACCACTTGCTGATGCGGCTTGTACTCGTGCGGCAAACTTCGCTGATTGCCACGGCTCGACACGCGGATCGGTAATCCCGTGGGTAATCAACATCGCTGGATAATTGACACCATCGCTAACGTGTAAGAATGAATCCATTTCATAGAGTGCCTGAAAACCTGCTTCAGTTTCACAACTACCAAATTCAGGAATATTTGGTACACCATTTGGTGTTGTTTCAATTCGGACTTGATTGAGACAGCCGACGCGAGGAATTGCAACGGCAAATAAATCGGGACGCTCGGTAATCGCTCTCCCAATTAAGATCCCACCAGCACTTACACCTTCACCTGCTAGTTTGGCTGTTGAGGTGTATTTTTCCTCGATCAGATATTCGGCGCAAGCGATAAAATCTTTCCAAGTATTTGGCTTGGTTTGTTGAAAGCCAGCCCGATACCACTCTTCACCATTTTCACCACCACCGCGCACATGCGCGATCGCAAATATACCTCCACGCTCGTACCAAACAGATTGAGTCTGTAAATAAAAGGGGTCGAAGGAATAACCATAAGCACCATAGCCCATCAACAAACATGGATTTGAACCATCTAATTTCATCCCTTGTTTGTGAATAATTGACAGCGGTATCATCGTGCCATCGTGAGATTTTACCGTTACTTCTGTCGCAACTAAATCGTCAGGGGCATAATATTTACCTTTAGGTTGCAATTCTAAATCGATAAATAAATTGGTGGTGGGATTGTATTCATAATGGCTTTCACATTTTATCCAAGTTCTGATGCTGATGAAAACTCCATCTGCGCGATGGTCGTTTCTCAAGAAATTGATAGCTCCATCAGATGGTAGTTTGAGGTGCTGTATTTTGCCATCATAAGTAATCTGAATTAACTTGCCAATTCCGTTTTCTGTGGCGATCGCATACAGCGCATCGTTAGCGGCAAAAATACTCCTGATGATCGAATCACTCTCAGCCAACACGGTTTTAGCAGTAGCTAAATCGGGGTTTGCTAATGATGTTTTCACAATCTTGAAACGAGGGGCATTCTTAGAAGTTCGTAAATATAGATCTGCTCCATGTGCCTTACAACTCCTGACTTCATCAGCAGCATCACAAATTTTGATCCATTTTGGAGTACTTTGACTGAGTGAATCGATCGTTGAGACATAAACATCGATATTTAGCTGCGTCCCATTGAAGATAACCGCGATTGCATAGTCAGATGATACGTGGATTATACATGGCCAAACGTATGGCGGTAGGTTTTCCACTGGTGCAATCCCATGCTGAAGAATAACTTTATCGTGTTCTAGATCTGTACCCATTTGATGTAAATAGGTTTGACTGTTTTGATATTTTTCGGTATCTGGTATCCCTTCTTTCATCTCTTGGAGTCGATGATAGAAAAACGACTGATTATCGGGCAACCAACAAGTTGATTCAGGTGTCCGCGAAATCGGTGCATCGATATCCTGCAATGTTTGAGTGTCTAGCACGTAGAGCGAAGCATCTTCCGAGCCGTTGGCGGAAACTAAGTAGATAACATATTTCCCATCTCCTGATGGGTTGAATTCATTAATAGCATGGGTATTACCAGTCTCCTTTTTAAACCTGTCGAGATCTACCAGCAAAATTTCTGGACTATCCAGACTCGATCGCATGTAGAGCTTAGCAACATCATCTTGTGCCTCGATCTTGAGATAGAAAATCTTGCCATTAGCTAGTCGAAGGATGCCATATACCTTCGCAGGAACCGAACTATCTAATTCCACCATCCGATCAAAAAACGCGCTCCTTCCAGGCAGTTGTGAGAGGGTATCGATCGTATAATCAGCTTGCGCTTTCACCCATTCCTGCACAGTCGGATCGTTAAAATCTTCCATGTAGCGATAGTTGTCTACTACATCTGTACCAAAGTAATTATCTATGACAGGTTGAATCGGGGCAATGGGTTGTTTGTTTATTTCAGTCATATGTATTCCTTGCTTAAATCAACTAACATCGATCTACTTGAGATTCGGGCAGTCTGCTAATATTTTCTGAAGATCGGCTGGTGCCTGACTTTTGGCAGCTGACTTGGTGATAGGGCAGCCCATCCGATAATTCTCGATCGATCCATCTGGCTTAAAATTAATCGTCACTGGAGCTGAACCGCGCTCAAAGATACCCACATAGTTAGTGGCATCGATTTTTTGCACCTTTTGATAATTGCCCAACCATTGCTTGAGACTAGTCAGAATCGGGCTGGTTTCCCCATTAGCACGGGTGTTGGTTTTGAAGGATTTATCGAGGGCGACTAGTGCTGAAGCTTGAGCTTGAGCGGGTGGTGCTGGTTTATTTTTCTCAGCAATTCCCACTCCGGCGATTCTACCGTTAGCATCCATCTGTAACTCGACAATCACTGCATCAGGTTCGGATCGATCGAAGATCACTCGATATTTATTACCGCCGATCGATTGGACAGATTTATAATTTCCATATCTAAACTTTCCCAACTTCATGGTGAAATCCCGCTGGAGTTGCAAGCCACCAACATCAGAATTTTTATCCACTGCCTTGAGAAAATCTGGTGTGAACCAACTCGCGTCCAATTTTTCGGCGACGATCAACCGATTGAGTGCGGCTGCGGGAGAAATAACTTTGGCTGGGGCAGTTGATTTAACTTTGGCTGCGGGCTGGGATTGAGCAGTCGTGCTGGCAGGTATCAAGACATAGAGCGAACTAGTCGCAAGCAATAGACAGGCTAGATAAAATTTCATCGGTAACTCCTAATCCGTTGGCGGTAGTGCCGCGTTTGCCCCAGCAATAGCCGCTTGCAAGCGAGAATCGTCAGCAGGCAAGTGCGGGGATGGGATTTAGCTAAAAATTGTCACAACACCAAGCACTCACTACAGAGTACTCTAGCATCTAGACATTTGAATATTCACCAAGGTCATCGAAAATATGACTAAGGTCATAACGATCGCGGCAGCAATCACATTAGGATCTACCTAAACATCAATCTCGTGATGATTAACTTTCCATCAATCTCACCCAAGATTCGGCGATCACTACTAGTGATCGATTTGGCTAGTTTGGCTGTCAGTATTTGGTTCAATATCATGGACCCAGAGCTGCAAAAATTACCATCGACCCTCGATTATATCTTACTATTTACGACGGCGATCGCTCCATTTATTGCGATTTTACCTGTTGATCGATCTTTATGGCAAAAGCGAATCTATATTATACTTGCCCTAATAATTATTGATATTGCTAATCACCATCGATTATTTACCGATAATCTCACAACTGCCTGGAAGGAGCGCGTTTTTTGATCGGATGGTGGAATTAGATAGTTCGGTTCCTGCGAAGGTATATGGCATCCTTCGACTAGCTAATGGCAAGATTTTC
>JANNDQ010000665.1:0-2721 GCA_031387965.1 Chamaesiphon sp. OTE_75_metabat_567 | reverse complement strand
CGCTGTGGATAAAGCTGGGTGAATTGCATCAGGAAGATGCTGTTTTAGCTCCAAATAGTCGCGAACTTATTCGCCGTAAACAACCCCAGTTAGCGAGCCTCACAGCTAAAGATAAGGGTAACAATAGCGACCCTATTCCAGCACTTGTGAATAGATTTCAAAAATTAATTGCGATCGATAGTGTCCGCAATGAATATCTTTTGCATAGCCAACTCCATCAATGGTTTATGAAATCTGGGCGGGGATTTAGTTCTGTTGCCAGTGATGTCGAAATACTCAACACACAAGTATACGATCGATTATTCCTGACACCACAAAGCGATCGCTGGTTGGGTTTGATGCCTGGTGATGGCTATACTGGGATCGATCGAGATGGCATCGTTAAGTAATTAATCATCTAAAGCTAGTTTTTAAGATAATTTTGACATGAAAATTAATTTGCTCAAATTAATTAGTATCCCAATTGCGATCAGTTGCTTATTTGTTCATTCTCGCAGTGTTCATGCAGATCAAAAATTACCTAATCCTAAAACTGTAATTACAGCAGATATAAATGGAAACGGTATTCCAGATAAAGTTATTGCTACATACTTCACTCGTCCAGTTTTAGTCATAGATAACTATCGCGCTAATACTTGTAAGACAGTCTCAGGTAAGTTTGTTCGATATACAATGTATCCCGACTCTCCAAAGGAGAGGCTAAGCCAACGCCAAAAAAATGGCAAGGTTATTTTGGAACAAGACTATGGTAGTACCCTTGCTGATTATTGGGTTCATCGACTAGAAATTGGGAGAGATCTAAATCGCGATCGACGAAAAGATCTCATTTTTTACATGGGGGACGATACCAGCGATGAGACGATTTACTTATTGCAGAAATCTCAAGGATTTAAAGCTATTTCCATCGGCGGTGCTGGACTTCCAAACAATATGATTGATGCTCAACGATCTTTAGTAGGTTTCGATAAAAAAGTAGTAGCTAAATGGGATACGGAGACAGAAGTTTGGATCGGGAATAGTATTGGTTGGGTGATTGGTGATTGTGTGGCAATTCGGGCGCAACCAGATATTCAGTCAAAGATTATCTCACTGGGATTCGATCGAAACTTAGTCAAAGCCGACAGGAGCCAGTCAGTTGGTGACTGGATTGCGATCACTACAGATATGGGTGTTAGTGGCTGGATTAGTAAGAAACACTTTAGTTTTTCGACACCCGTGCGCTGGTTCAAATAGGGTTAAGCTATGGGAAGGGCAATTCACAAATTGTTTCGATCATAGCTAACACGAAACAGAGTGCAAAAATTCGACAACCACATGAATAGTAATTCTCATCCGCTCCAACGATTACTAGCTTACGGGCGACAATATCGCGGACAAACTTGGCAAGCAGCTATTTTCTCGGTTTTCAATAAACTCTGTGATGTTGCTCCAGAAATTTTGATTGGGATGGCTGTTGATGTTGTTGTCAAGAAGCAAGATTCATTTATTGCTAACTTAGGGATTCGGAATGTTGAGCAACAGTTAATTGCTCTGACGATGATTACTGTGATCGTCTGGATCTTGGAATCGCTATCTCAGTATATTTACACCAATCTCTGGCGAAATCTCTCTCAAAAGATTCAGCATAACTTGAGACTTGATGCTTATGGACATATTCAATCATTAGATCTAGCTTATTTTGAAAATCAAAGTACTGGTAATCTGCTATCAATTCTCGGCGATGATATCAACCAGTTAGAAAGATTTCTAGATGTCGGTGCTAATGAAATTATTCAAGTAGTAACTAATGCGATCGTCATTGGTGGCGTATTCTTTGTTCTAGCACCTTCACTCGCTTGGTGGTCAATGGTGCCGATTCCGATTATTATTATTGGCTCAATTTGGTTCCAAAAAACGCTGGCACCCTATTATAGTAATGTTCGTGAAAAAGTTGGCGCATTGAATAGTCGGCTAGCAAATAATTTGGGTGGAATTACTACGATTAAAAGTTTCACCACCGAAGCCTATGAACTCGATCGAGTCCGCGCTGATAGTGAGGCTTATCGGCAGAGTAACCGTCAGGCGATTAAAGTCAGTGCCGCATTTGTACCGCTAATTCGGATGGCTGTGCTATTTAGTTTTACGATGACACTTTTGCTTGGTGGACTTGCCGCTGTAAATGGTCAATTAGGGGTCGGAACTTATAGTATCCTCATTTACCTCACTCAGCGGTTATTATGGCCGTTGACGCGCCTAGGAGAGACTTTAGATCTCTATCAGCGGGGTATGGCTTCAACTCATCGGGTGATGGATTTGCTTGATACACCAATTGCGATTGATTCTGGACATTTAGCTCTATCGCAGGCACGAGGTGAAATTGAATTAACAGATGTAACTTTTGCTTATCCAGATCGATCGACTGTTGTTAATAAACTATCACTAAAAATTCCTGCGGGAGAAACGATCGCAATTGTCGGCTCAACAGGTTCAGGCAAAAGTACCCTGGTAAAACTCTTACTTCGACTGTACGAAATTCAGTCAGGTACAATTACTCTAGATGGAATTAATATTCAGGACTTACATCTAGCTGACTTACGCAAGTCGATCGGATTAGTTAGTCAAGATGTGTTTTTATTCCACGGTTCGGTACGTGAAAATATTGCCTACGGTAGTCCTGACACAACTCTATCATCAGTGATTAGTGCTGCTGAAATTGCTGAAGCTGATGAGTTTATCGACAGG
>JANNDQ010000647.1:0-2741 GCA_031387965.1 Chamaesiphon sp. OTE_75_metabat_567 | reverse complement strand
GTTCAAGGAAGGCGATACCGTTGGGGTAGGCTGCATGGTTGATTCCTGCCTGACTTGTGCCAACTGCAAAGAAGACCTGGAACAGTTTTGCGATAGCAGCACCTTTACTTACAACTCTCCTGACCAGAAGTCTGGGGGGATCACCTATGGTGGTTATTCGGACAGCATCGTTGTCGATAAAGCCTTTGTCCTAAAAATTCCCAAGAACTTGGATCTCGCGGCTACCGCGCCGTTACTTTGCGCTGGAATCACCACTTATTCCCCCATGCGCCACAATAATGTCAGCAAAGGTCAAAAAGTTGGCGTGGTGGGACTGGGTGGACTGGGACACGTTGCCGTGAAATTAGCCAAAGCCTTCGGCGCACATGTCGTCGTCTTCACCACCTCCGACAACAAAGTTGAAGATGCGATGCGACTAGGTGCAGATGAAGTCGTCAATTCCAAGCATCCCGATGAGATGAAAAAACACCTCAATAGTTTCCATTTCATTCTCGATACTGTGTCTGCTCAACACGATATCAATGCTTACCTAGTCCTCTTGAAACTAGACGGCAACCTTACCCAAGTTGGCATCCCTACAGAACCCCTATCCCTGAATGTGGGTAGCTTGATCTTTGGTCGGCGCAGTTTCAGTGGCTCCTTGATTGGCGGCATCAAGGAAACTCAAGAAATGCTCGATTTCTGCGGCAAGCATGACATCACCGCCGACATCGAACTGATCCCAATTCAGCAGATAAATGAAGCATACGATCGATTGGTCAAAAGCGACGTAAAATATCGCTTCGTCATCGATATGACTACTCTCACCGCTAATCGGAGTACCGATCTAGCGGGAGCTTCTCAAGCTTACGAATGAGATTTCTTGCTTCATTGACTGGGCAACCCCTAAGTCTCCACTATCTTCAAACGACAGTCCAGTCGTCCGTTTAAGCACGTTAATACTCGCGTTATAATCCCTATCCAAGCTGACTCCACAACTGGGGCAATTATGAACTCTAACAGACAGGTCTTTGACGACTCTTTCCTCACAATTAAAACACTCAATACTAGTACCTCTAGCATCAACTTCTTGGGTATGCTTGCCGCGTCTGACCGCTACTGCTTGCAAAATATTCAAGAATGTCCGCCAAGCAACATCAAGTATTGACTTTGCTAATCTAGTTCTAGCTAGACCCTTGATATTCAGTTTCTCGAATCCAATCAGATCGTAATTTGCACATAAATAATGAGCTACAGCATAATGAAAATCTTTGCGTTGACGGGCAATGTGTAGATGCAATCTAGCAACTTTGTTTGCCTGTTTATGATAGTTATTAGACCCTTTTTCTTGTCTGGCTAATTTACGCTGTTTTCGCGCCAGCACAGCTTGAGCTTTCCGGTAAAATTGAGGAACAACAATTGCTTCAGCATCACTAGTAGTTAGAAACTTTTCCAATCCAACATCAATTCCCACCGCCGATTTAATTTCATCAACAGGCAATGAGATTGGAACAGTGTTATCTTCAAGGGCCAAACTCACATACCAACCATCAGCCTTGCGGACGATTGTTGCTTGCTTAATCACGGAACCTTCTGGAATTGGGCGGTGTAAAACAACTGGAATCTCCCCGATTTTAGACAGCTTTAATGTCCCACCTAATATATTTGCTCCAGCCTTAGCAGAATTGACTCTAGGAAACGTAATCGAGCAAATGTCACCCTGTTTCTTAAACCTAGGCTTACCGCCCCTCTTACCTTTGGCATCAGGAATTAACCATCGCTTCCAAGACTTGTCCAACCGCATTAAGTTCTGTTGTTGGCAGTCAGCATAAATATTTTTATACTCAGGAAATAATGATTTTGTCTCCTTTAAATTGGCAGATTGTGAATAGTAGTCTACTTTGCTGGGTATCTCACCAATTGGCTCACTTACCAGACTGCATCTATCTACAGAAGAACGAGTGCGACGCAGATAATCTAATCTCTGTCCAAGCGCATAGTTCCAATGCCGACGCAGCAGCTCACCCCAGTGGCTCAAGGTCGCCGCCTGTAAGTGAGTTGGTTGCAATCGGTACTGATAAGTGAGTAGCATAGAGCTATTATATCATGCTTAGTGCTATGAGCTATAACAAAGGCTACCGTTGCATATATTCGCTTAATATTCACTTGGTGCTGGTTACGAAGTACCGAAAAAAGGTAATTAGCCAAGAAATTCTCAAAAGATTGCATGAAATCCTTGCCAGCACTTGTGAAAAGTGGAGTAGCAAATTAACCGATTTCAACGGTGAACCAGACCACGTTCACCTAGTTATTGATTTTCCGCCAGATGTCGAGATTAGCAAGTTAGTCAATAATCTCAAGACTGTTTCGAGTCGATTAATTCGTAAGGAGTTTGCTGATGTTGTTAACCGAATTTATAGTAAACCAGTGTTCTGGACTGGGGCTTACTTCGTTGCTAGTTGTGGCGGCGTTACTGTAGAACAAGTTAGAAAATATGTTGAAACCCAAAGTGAAATCGCAGAGTAATTGTCGATTCCTCGCCCACCCCCTTCCTGCCAAGAGCTTCGCTTGTTGGTTTTGATCGGGGTGGGGGTGGGACTCGTCACCGCCGCGCTATCCCCCTCACCACCAACCGCTAAGAGCGGTCTGGTGGGAGTACCCCGCAGTTCAGATGGACAGATCTGGGCGCGATCGAGCGTTATTCATCACACTCTGATAATCTTCTGCCAATTTGATCGATGTCTGCACCTAGCTCAAATCAG
>JANNDQ010000629.1:0-1906 GCA_031387965.1 Chamaesiphon sp. OTE_75_metabat_567 | reverse complement strand
AATAGCAGTAACTAGCCAAAACTCAATTTTTTTAGTCATGCTCACGATCGGCTAAATGAGATAATTAGATGGGTACAATGACAATTGCCCAAACGAGCGATGCTCTAATCATAGCTAAATTATGTCCGATTAATCTCAATTGATGTCATACCTGCATCTGCTCCAATCCATCCGCCCAAATATCCGTTGTTTGGGGTACTTGCTGCTCCCGTTATTATTAACAGCGAGTTTGCGGGAAAGTGGTGCAACCAAGCAATGGGATTTACTGGCATTCGATCGATTACTAACTCTGCGCCCAACTGAACCAATCGATCGCCGGATGACGATCGTCACAATTGATGAAGCAGATCTAAATAAACAGCCAAACAAAAGTAGTATTTCTGACCAAAATTTATCCAAGGCAATTAATCTAATTGCTGCGGCTAAACCTGCTGTAATTGGTGTCGATATTATTCGCGACGGCAAGATCGATCCTCAGTTAATTACAGCTTATCAACAACATCTAAATCTGATCGGCTTGGCGAAAATTTTACCACCAGATCCGCTCAAACCACCGTCAGGATTGACAGCAGATCGGATTGGGTTTGGAGACTATGAACCTGATCTTGATGGTGCGGTTCGTCGGGCTACATTAGCAATATTTGATGATCGATCACCAAAACAAAATACCTACTCATTTGCTTTTCAAGTTGCGCGTGTCTATTTGCAACAGCAGCAGCAAAAAATTCAGCTTACCAGTTCACAATTAAATCTAGGATCACAGGTGATTTATCCACTCCCAGTTACGGATAATTCCGATCAATCTAAGTATTTTGATGTCCTTGTCAACTACCGACATATTTATCCCACTTTCCCGCGACTTAAATTAGCAGATGTGTTAGAGGGTAAGATTTCTAATCTCCAAGGTCAAATCGTGCTAATCGGCTATACAGCAACAACAAAGCAGGATTTTGTCAATACGCGGGTTGTGCCTAATCCTGAAATAAATGGCAATATTTACGGCGTTGAATATCATGGACACATTATTAGTCAACTAATTACAACGACATTGGATCGCCGAAATTTTATTCAAGTCTTACCATTTTGGGGAGAGTACTGCTGGATGTTAATTTGGATTGCTAGCATCGGGCTAGTGTTGAAAGTAATTACAGTAAAAACAACTTTTCAGCAGCTATTACTAATTAATATTGCTTACTTTGGTAGTATTTTGCTAAGTATATACTTGTTGCTGATGGCTGGATGGTGGCTGTCAATTAGCTTTACTTTCTCAACCATTTTAATATTTTACATTCCAATCTTAATATCCTTCTATCAACGCGAACGATCGCTGATAGAAATCGCCAACCAACGTCATCAAGCCATCTCAGAAACATTTAATGCTATTCATTATGGCCCACTTCAAGAACTCAGCATACTATCGCAATCAGTGAAAACACAATCAATTAGTTTACCAGAGATCGATCGGAGTCTAGGAAAACTTAACCAGCAAATTCGACAAATTGGTGATTCCTTGCGATCGATCTCTGCGGAGGAGATCGAATCAATCCTAGTTCTGGGTGATGGATCACAGGTTGATCTAAATATGCCTTTGAATGAGATTTTTTATGCGGTTGTCGATCGAGCTATGTATAATCACAGCTATCCAAATCTAACTAACTTAAAGACAAGAATAATAAATTTTGAACAAGTGTCAAACGAATATAAACTAGGGGTCGATCGCAAGCGACAATTGTGTCAATTTCTAGAAGAATCGATCGGCAATGTTGGTAAGTATGCTGAAGGTGCAACGAGACTACAACTAATTGGTAAAGTAGATGGCGATCTGTACCGACTGAGTATTGAAGATAATGGACAGGGGCAGATTTCTAGTCGGGTGGGTGAGGGGACGAAGGAAGCACGGCGGTTA
>JANNDQ010000618.1:0-4471 GCA_031387965.1 Chamaesiphon sp. OTE_75_metabat_567 | reverse complement strand
AATCATCATCTAGGTTTCTATGGCTGTTGTATACATTTATTGATTTTTATTTGCCGTATTTGCTGTCGATCGAGCATACTAACTAGTGAAGAACCCAAATATTTCCCCGATCTATAGCAATCCTAATTGATTTCCTGCATTAGATATGCCCGAAAGTCTTGCCTAGTATAGGAATAGATCTGTCAGCTAAGTTAGGATTGCTATATGTTCGGCGATTGCTAGTATCTATAAAAACTATCTCCAACAATCGTGTCAGGAGAATTTAGTCTCTTGTTGCTCTCAGGTGCAGGAGATTGTCGATCGATTGAATAAGGAAGGTCAATATCCTAGTGAAAGTCGAGTTGCCCAGTTAATGGACAAACCGAACTTCCTGCGTTACGAGAGAGTCCGATCTGTTTTAAGAGTAGCAAAGAGTAATGGTGAACTTACAACGGTTTGTGTGGAACCATAACTTTGCCATTTTATATTGGAAGTATAAGCTTACCGTTGCGGCAAAGTTATGGGTTAAGTCAGCCAGTAGGGTGGGCAATGCCCACAGACTATTTAAGACTTAGCAATATGAATATTTTAGCTTGTTAACATCGCTCGATTTGTGAAGACATTACCCAATCGAATAAAACAGTTTAAGTGCTTACTTATTCGACCAAATATGGTCTGTGAGCATTGCCTACCCTACTTTTCTGAAGGGGGTGGCTGTTACAATGCTTTTGACAAGTTCCTTTGCAAAAGCTTCTGAAAGCGGCGCATGACCAATTAATAATCGATACCAATATGGGCCGTAAATTAAGTCAGCGAAAAGTTCTGCGTTTACATCTTGGCTAAGTTCACCACGATCGATCGCGTGTTGAATAATATTTAGGCATACCTGTCTGCGTCCAACAATATAACCGCGAAACTGCTCTGCAAACTCTGGGTTAAATTGTGCGTCTGCTAATAGTCCACGAATCGCATCTGAAGTTCGGTTAGTTGTCACATTATTAAAAATCCCTGTGAGCAAAGCGATGAGATCGCCTTCTAAACTTCCTGTATTTGGTTCGGTAATATCTTTGCTAGAGACTACTTCTAAAATAATTGCTGCTTTGTTACTCCACCAGCGGTAAATAGTCCGCTTGCTCACTCTCGACTCTGCCACAATTCGATCGACTGAGACATCAGGGTAAGGCAATGTCTCGATCAGTCTCTTTGTTGCTGCAATTACAGCATCATGAGCTTGCTGACTGCGTGGTCGTCCAGCATTCACAGGCTTAATACTCATAGTTCTATTTTAACATATTGACAAAACGAACCGTAACGTTTACTATCTTCCGCATAGAGGTTATGATTCATCTACATCTTAGAGGAAACAAGTATGTCGAATAATCTTCAAGGAAAAATCGCCCTCGTCACGGGTGGTAATCGCAACATTGGACGTGAAACAGCGTTAGCATTAGCGCGTCACGGCGCAGATATCGTCATTACTTATCGCGAACAAAAAGATACTGCGGCACAAACTCTCAAAGATTTGGAGGCTCTGGGCGTGAAAGCCAAAGCTCTGCAAGTCGATTTTAACGGTACAGATGGGCTAACTCAGCTAGTGACAGATTTTAAAAGTGTACTCTCTGATTGGGACCGTTCGGACTTCGACATTTTAATTAACAACGCTGGTACCTTGCGACTAGGCACCTTTGACAAAATCACCGAAGCCGATCTCGACGTGATTTACCAAACTAATTACAAAAGTATTTTCTTCTTGACACAGCATCTGGTGGACATCATTGCCGAAGGTGGGCGCATCGTCAATTTGGGTTCGGGTACAGCACGAATCGCCTTTGCACCACTAGTGAGTTATGGCCCATTTAAAGCTGCTTTGCAAAGCCTTACACTCTATCTGGCAAGTTTTTTAGGTCACAAGCAAATCACCGTCAATGCCGTCGCTCCTGGTGGTCTCGATGATGATTTTAATGCACCTCTTTTTGCCCAAATGCCCCAAGCAAAGGATTTCATTGGTGCGAGTACCGCTGTAGCTCGGTTGGGAATGCCCAATGATGTTGGTAATGTTATCGCATTTTTGTGTAGCCCTGAAGCTTCATTTATTAGTGGCGCAATTATTCCGATCGATGGTGGTTATCATCTATAACTTAGTGAAGGCGGCGGGACGATCGATCGCAAATCAACGTAAATAGTGTCGATCCACCAGCGAATTTCTGATTCAGAGCTAAAAGTTGCCGAAAGAAAAGTAGAAAGAAAAGTAGGGTGGGCATTGCCCACAGACTATTTAAGACTTAGCAATATGAATATTTTAGCTTGTTAACATCGCTCGATTTGTGAAGACATTACCCAATCGAATAAAACAGTTTAAGTGCTGATTTATTCGACCACACAGGTCTGTGGGCAATGCCCACTCTACTGGCTACTGGCATGGCCGGACTAGCTGCATTCTGACAAAATTTCTTCATTCAGTTTGCTAAGTTTATTGATGAGATAGGTTTCGATTGATTCTAGTTGTTGTTTTTTATTGATAACTTCTTCGATTTTGCATTCGACAATATTCACTAAATCTCGTTTAGATATTTCACCATCACCCCAATCATCAAGTAATTGTTTGATTTCGCCAAGTGTAAAGCCTAGTCCTTTACCTTGTGCAATCATCGATAGACGATCGATTGTTTCTGAGCTATATCTTTTATAAGACTTCTTCCCAATTTCATTGCTAATTGCAGTAATTAATCCTATTTTTTCATAGAACCGAATCGTATCCTTGGATAGTCCTGTTTGTCTAGATAGTTCGCCAATGAGCATTAGAGTCACCTGAAATTCCTCAACTTTACTTGACTATGGAGTATACTCCACCGTTTAAGCTACTTGAGATCGATATTTAGATTCCTGGCAGTCATATTAAGAATGAGTAAAACTGTTTTAATCACAGGCGCATCAAGTGGCATTGGTGAGGCAACCGCAAAATATTTTCTCCAAAAAGGTTGGAATGTAGCAGCAACCATGAGATCGCCCCTTGATGTAGGCGATTGGGCAAATGCAGAGAATGTTATTTGTCCGCGCCTTGATGTCACATTACCTGAAACGATTGAAATGGCAGTCCGTGAGACAGTAGCGCGTTTTGGTCGAATTGATGTATTGATAAATAATGCTGGCTACGCTCTGATGGGGCCACTTGAAGGCATAACATCTGAGCAATTAGACCGCCAATTTCAGACTAACGTGTTTGGATTAGTATCCACGATCCAAATTGTGTTGCCGATTTTGCGACAACAGCATGGGGGGGTAATTATTAATGTTGCTTCAATTGGCGGTCGTCTGGCGTTTCCGTTAGCCTCTTCTTATCATGCCAGTAAATGGGCTGTGGAAGGTCTTTCCGAAGCTCTACGTTATGAATTGGATCGGTTTAATATTAAAGTAAAAATTATTGAGCCAGGTGGAATTAGAACCAATCTTATCAATCGTGGTACAGATTGGGCAAGTCATCCACCATACGCTGATTTAGTCGATCGAGTCAAACAGTTTAGTCAGCGATTAAATGATTCATTACCAGAGCCGGAAGGGGTGGCTAAAACTATTTATCGAGCGGCAACGGATCGATCGCAAAGATTACGATATGCCCCGTATGGTGAAGCTTACTTGCTCCTGCACTCTATTCTTCCCGATCGATTATGGCGACGCTTAGTTGCACGGATGATGTTTGGAAGTAAGACTTAAACAAGAGCGTAATTTTAGTATCAAGTTATCTACCGAGCGGGTAACAAGGATTGGGTAATTGCCCCGATCCTCTTTACTTGCCCTACTTCTGTCGATTGAACCCGACTAGTCCGACACGAATATTTCACTACGTGCCATCATCAAACTCAGATACAAAGAAACGCCCACAAACCATAGCAACCATCCCGCAGCCAGTAGATGTGCGGGAGCTGGCAAGCCATAAATTGATGGAAACCAAGCGATCGCCACACCATCTAAAAGCGTTGCTGTAAAGTTCAAAATGACAATTGCCACCAAGGTTTTGAGCGGAGAAAGCTTGCCGATCCGAGCAATACTCTCAATCGTCAGCCATACTACTGGAACTGTCAGCAGGTTTGACACTCACCGCGCTGAAGCGACGGTGATTCTTGGCTCTACGATTCGATTTGCTCCAGCAGGTTCTCACCAACTGGAGTAGAGATCGCATCTCCCCAAGCGTTAAGGGGGTCAGACCCCCATGTTCCGGTGTGTCCCACCGTAGCTATTCCACGGCTCAAGATATTCCGCGCAGCATTCCAATCCCTATCCATCTCGCATCCGCACCGACAAGCGTGGGTACGAGTGGAGAGGGATTTTTTAACGATTGCGCCACAGTTCGAGCATTCCTGGCTGGTGTAGGCGGGATTAACTGCTACAGTCGCCCGACCGAACACCTTGCCGAAATACTCTAGCCATGTCCTAAATTGATACCATCCCGCATCCGAAATCGATTTGGCTAAACAGTGATTTCTCACCATATTTC
>JANNDQ010000609.1:0-4451 GCA_031387965.1 Chamaesiphon sp. OTE_75_metabat_567 | reverse complement strand
ATCGAATTCAGCATACAGTTCGTTATCGTTAAGAATCGTCCAAACCTGCTCCAAGACTGATTCGGGTACTTGTGGCAGCTTTTGATTAATTCGATCGAGTAGAGTAAGCATGATATTAAAATATGCCTTTCCTTGATATTTACCTAAGATCTATTTTAACCTACCGATCGAGCATCGTCCGTGGAACCTGTCGCCTAATGAAACTCACAAACATCCAAATTCAAGGCAGTCACGCCCTAATCAAAGGCGAAATCGGCACCTATTCGGTACATCTAGGCAGCGCGATCGTCCATCGGCAACCAGGCGGTGCTCTCTGTATTCTCCCCGTCAGTTCTCAGCATCGCGGACGGCTGTTTTTACCTTTCGTCGATGACGATCCGAAGACGGCGGAAATCATGTCGAAGGTGTTGCTATTGGCGAAGGATAAGGAAATTCAAGATCCGACGATTCTAGAACAAATTTTAGCTAAGTAAGACTTTTTTAAGCAATTAGAATTGTTAGTATATTGAGCACTTTAATACGAACAGCATATGTAAGTTTTTCTTTGTTTTAACCTGGTACTTTATTTCTGTTCATCTTTTGATTCTGCATTGTTTGTATTAATATTGTACTTACTATCCTGAGCAGAATTAATATCTGATTCTACATAAAATTTAGCTTCCGCTAATGTTTTCAATTGAGGGTAACGCTTCAGCAATACTTGAGGCATAATATTACAATCTCTAAAACGATTAACTTTGATGGTTTCTGGTAGAAAGCTTCCACATATAAATGGTGGACTAGATTTTTCCAATTGCTTTTTTTCTAAGTGTTCGACATCAGAAAAACCAGTTCCTTTCATTACGGTGTTGCTAAGATTGACATTTTTAAGATTAGCTTTACTGAAAAAAGTTTCGCTAATATTGGCTTCGCTGAGATTAGCGTCTTCGAGAAAAGCTTCTTTTAAAATAGCCCCTGTGAGGTCTGCTTTGCTGAGATCTGATTTATTAAGATTGGCTTGACTGAGATTGCTGCTTGTAAGATTAGCTCCTTTGAGATTACTTCCCTCAAGGTTAGCTTCCTTCAAATTAGCTCCACTCATATTAACTTCATTAAGATTGATCCCGCTGAGATCTATATTCTGTAATTGAGCTTCAGACATTCTTGCTTTGAATAGAAGCCCTTTACCTCCATCCAGTGTGTTCAAATTAGCCGATTTAAAAAATTGAATTAATAGCCGTTGCCGCTCAGTATCTAATGATTGTAGTGCAGTAACAGTTTTAGATTGAGCAATGATAAATATCGGTGAATCCTGCTTACTCTTGAGCAAACCCTTTTCCAATAAATCTGACATTTGATCGAGATACTTAGTCAGAGTTTCCTGCTTTGCTTTACTATCCGCAACTTGTAACTCTTGCTTAGTCTTACTTTCTGCTAACTTAACATCCTGCTTCTTAGTAAAGTCCTGAAACCAGAAGCCCGCCACTGCTAATGCAGATGGTACTGCTACTATTTGAATGACATCCCAAAGTGTTTTCTCACCAAATCCAGTTACTTTCCAAATTAGCTTGGCTATCTTAAATGACTCTCTCTTGGTTGTCAGTAATTTAGACTCTTCATCTACGACCGTAAATAACTTAAAAGCTTCACCTAAATCTGAATTAGTGACAGAGCTTTGACGATCTCTAGCATTGCGTATTTCTTCAGCCTTGGCAAGAATATCTTCTATCTTCAAGGGCTGGGAATTTGGATCGGGGGTTTTATTTTCGAGCATGAGTGACGGGGTGAAATCCACCTAATTCTACCGCTGAAGATCTCATGTAGTCTAGCGATCTCTACTCACGACCCCGATTCGGTTTGCAATCCATAAATCCAATTGCCTCACTATCCAAATATCCCGACAAAGCCATTTCAATTACCGCCTCAACTGGAAAATCTATCTCAGTATCGTAGGTTGGGTAGAGTGAAGCGAAACCCAACGAACATACCAACGTCCTAGAAATGTTGGGTTTCATTCTTCAACCCAACCTACCCTAAAAGATTTACTCACGACCCCGATTGGGTTTGCAATCTACAAATCCAGTTGCTTCACTATCCAAATATCCAGCTAGAGCCTATTTCAATTACCGCCTCAACTGAAAAATCTATCTCTATACTTGAGGCTCGATCGTAACAATAGAGCTAGGATGCGAACCGCTAGGTATAATTGGAGCAGTAACCCTTAAATTGCCATGAGTCCAGAACTAGAGCGTATCCTCAGCCAAGCTCAACAACTCGATCGAGCATCTCAGATTCAACTAATTAGCCGCCTCTCCAGTCAAACTCAGCCACAACCTGAAGATCGAGTAGAAGAGAATCCTTGGCTTGCTGTTGCAGGTAGCCTCGTAGACGACCCATTCTTCGATGATTATATTGCTGAGATCGATCGCTATCGTCGAGAACTTGATTCACCAGAAGAAAGCTCTGCCGCATGAATCGATATATTCTCGATACCGACCATCTCACCCTACTAAAACGTAATCACCCGATCGTTAGAGCGAAAATCGGCTCAATTTCCCCAGCAGATATTTTTGTCACGATCGTCACAATTGAAGAGCAATTGCGTGGTCGGCTGGCTGTTGTTAGTAAAGTCTCTAACCAACCAGAAAAATTCAGCATTGCCTACGATTACCTTTGCGACAGCTTCCAAGATTTTTACAAACTCAATTTATTGAGATTAGATCCAGTTGCTGCCGATTACTTTCAACAGTTTAGGCGACAAAAAATTAGGATTGGCAGCCAAGATCTCAAAATTGCTAGCATTGCCCTTTCTCAAAAAGCAACACTCTTAACTCGCAATTACAAAGATTTTATTCAAGTTCCAGATTTATCGATTGAAGATTGGTCTATCTAGGAAAAAATATGGACTTCTACGTCTACTCGCGACCCCGATTTGGTTTGCAATCTACAAATCCGTTGGTCTTTGACCTACCAGAGGTAATCGGTTCACTATCCAAATATCCAACCAGAGCCATCGAGGGTTCCCGCCTCAACTGGAAGATCTATCTCGATTCCTTTGATAGTAGATCGCAACAATGGAGCTAGTGAGCAAATCTATAGGTACAATTAGATTAGTAATCATTTACTTGTGGGACTCAATAAATATGCCAAAAACAGTTTGGGCAACCTTTTCACAGGGGAAAGTTGAGTTGTCAGAGCCGATCACCGTTCCTGATGGGACGAGAATACTCGTGACAATTTTACCTGATGACGAGAACGAGTTCTGGCTCAAAGCTAGTCAAACCTCACTAGCTGCCGTTTGGGATAACGATGAGGATGATATCTATGCCCAGTTACACTAAGAACGAAATCATCTTAGTTCGATCTCCCTTCTCAGATTTGTCTGGGGCAAAGATCAGACCCGCCGTTGTCGTTAATACCGAGCATATTTCCAAAGATTTGATTATCGTCCCTCTAACTAGCAAAACGTCATCGCTGCTTGAGGGTGAATTTATACTGTCTGAATGGCAGCCGCAGGATTGAAGCTCGAAACAGCCATCAAGAGAGGTTTGTACACTGTTCACCAGAGCTTAGTTACAAAGACAATTGGCAGATTAGTCGATCCTGATGTAGAACGATTGGCTCGATCGATTCAATTATGGTTAGGGCTTTAAAACCAGTTCGAGTTTTACTCACGACCACGATTGGGTTTGCAATCTACAAATCCAATTGCCTCACTATCCAAATATCCCGCCAAAGCCATCTCGATTATCGCCTCAACTGGAAAATCTATCTCAGTCGATCTATTAATAAATGCTAATCTAATTCGTTCCGGCAAATGTTCTAAAATTGCTTGAGCAGCAGTCGGCGTAAGCTCTTCTAATATCTTCGATTGCATAAATTTAACGCTCCATCGGAATCTTCACGTTATACGGCGGTTCTGTTGCCCTGAGTAAAATAGCCTCTAGCTCTAATAATAACCCTGGTTTTCCCCAACGGTCGAGCCTTTCAATTGCGATCCTCACATCATTGGGCTGATAAAAGTCGAGCCAAGCCCATGTGAACGATTTATGCCCCCCATTAAACCGCGTACTCAAATCGTTTGTTTTACCCAAATACAAGAGTCCATCAGTGCAATGACGAATCGCATAAATACCAGGCGCACGGGGTAAATGATTAAAAGTTCGGTTTATCTCTAGGCACAGCTCGAAATCTATAAATGCTAACCGATCGAGTATTTCTTGAGCCTGTCGCTGTAAATCCGTCATTGATTGGAGTAGAGTAAGCAGGGTACTAATACGCTCTTCTTTGCTATGTGCCCAGACCTATTTTAACCTATCGATCGAGCATCCCCCATGAAACCTGTCGCCTGATGAATACGATCGATCCCCATACTATTCTCGCCGAGTTATACCGATAGTAAGACTTTAGACTGATTTTCGCTCCTATGAATCTAACTCTAAAACCTGAATTAGCAGAATTTATTCAGCAAG
>JANNDQ010000594.1:0-2523 GCA_031387965.1 Chamaesiphon sp. OTE_75_metabat_567 | reverse complement strand
TGAAAATCGCTGTTTTGAGGCGATTTTCGCATAATATTTTTGTACTATTTTTATTGTCCTGTAAGGGTTTCAAGATCGTTAGTCGCGGGATACTAGAGTAGTTAGTCGCGGGATACTAGAGAGTTAGTCGCGGCATTCTAGAGCGATCTGTAATCACGATTTTTTGGCTTAACACCAAAGGTTTGAGTGCCAATTTTGGATCGATTTTTTGATTACAAATTTTGGAAAGTTAGTAATCAAACTTTTTTGGATGAAAAAATCCCCAAAAAGGTTTACCTGTCGGGGATGTAGCCGTGTTAACGATTGTTAAGGTATAGATAAATCATTTACCATGATTGGTTGCGGGCGATTCTCTTACGAGAGGCTACGCCAACGGGGATTGTTGTAATCGCTCGCTCGATGCTTGTTATCCAGTGGTGGTGGACTTGATGGATTAGCCTCTGAGGGTTTTAAACCGAATAAATCTAGTCTAAACTCCCTAATCGGGGGTATTAAAGGGATAAATGTGTAACTACTTAGGTTGAAGACTAGGAAAAAGTGGGGTTTCCATGAAAACAAGTCTGAGGGCATCGAGAACTTGGATGCCCTGTTTGCGAAGAGTAGAGAGATAACCGCGAATTCGACAAAACTGTTGGGCACCTTCAAACGAACGGAAAGTACCAGAAATTTTCTGTTTTAATTTCATCATGCGTAGATCCCGCTCCGCTTGATTATTATCAAAAGGAACTCTCCAATCATGCATGAATAATAGAACCGCAGATTGGTATAGTTTCAGGCGATCTAACAAATTCTTGGGTGGACTCTGTTTAGGGCGACCTTTTGGTTTGGGCAAATCTAAATCAATTAGTGGCAGCGGATGCGCAATTAATCCGGTTTGAATAAGTTCCTGATAGCGTAGTTCAAAATCAGCTAGCTGGGTGAGAGTTAAGCTTGTCTCTCCGGCTGTTTGTGCGATAGCAATAGTGGTTTTAATTTCGACTAGCAGTGTCATCATGTCGCTTGCCCAGTCTTGTTCATAGCGTTCAACAATGAACCGTAATTCTCGCAAATGATGGGCATTGCAAAGAGCATGGATGCTGTCATATTTACCATAACTAGCTAATCCATCATGAACACTAACTCCCTCAAAATTAGGCAGAATATCAATCGTATCCATCGCCAACTGCCCCCGTTTAGGATCGATAAAGTAGGCGGTCAACCAGCTATTACAAGCTACGTGTAGCCACATCAACTTACTTTTGACTCGCATTCCAGTCTCATCGAAATGAACCACAGGTGCAACTTGAATTCCTGATTTTATATACGCTTCCACTGCTGCTAATTCTTCATAGCATCGCATTCTGGTGTTGTAAAGTGTTGCTTCCGAAATATCACAACCAATTACTTCTTTCAATAGCTCTTTGGCACGTTCTGAGGGCAGTAATTGTCCCTCCATCAAATACACCATTAATCCTTTTAGTCCTGGGCCATATTGTACCAAACTATTGACAAATGCTGGTAACTTTCCTTGATTCATTACACCGCAATTTGGGCAACACTTCTCTTCTGCTTGATGCTCGTGTACAACCAATTTTATTGGCGGTAGCTCCTGGATCTGATGACATCTCAAATTCACTACTTCTACTAATTCCAGTGATGTCCCGCAACTTGTACAGCTTACGACTGGATGAATAAATACTTCATCTACTTCCTCGCACCATTCTAATGTGCTGCCAGGATGATCTTTTTGTCCACCACTTTTCTTGCCACTTTTGGTGCGAAGGCTTTTTGTTCGTTTCCCAAATCCATCGCCTGATGGTGGTTTGCTACTATTTTTACTGTCCTTATTTTTCTGATTTTCTAATACTTCGATCCTTGCTTCGAGTGCATTAATTCGCGCTACTAAACTTTCCACCAACACAATCACTGCCTCTTTCCCTTGGGCATAGCAGGCTAGAATTTCGTCTTTGCTGATGGTTAGTTTTTGGGGTGCTTGCTTCAATGCTCTGTCATCCGTTCGATCTCTTCATCAGACTCTACAGCCATAACTACCACTTATCCCCAAATCTTCCTAATTTTTTAAGCCTGAGTAGTTACTACAAATCTCACTAATAGTAACGGCTTTGCGAAAGGGTTCAAAGGTGGCTGGAGTGGCAGCTAATTTGTGGAGTAAACCGAGGTTGGGTAATGGCGGAGTGGTGGGATTGGGATTAAAGTAGACATCGATTTCGCGGACTTGAGAATCGATTGTTTTGGCGGTTTGGACTTCGCCAAAGGGACTTAGGAGGGTTTCGAGGAGGTCTTTGGCAAACTGGTCGTGGGGGAACTGAGTCATGTGGAGCAGGGGGCTGTCGCTACATGATTATATCGTGAGATTTATTCGATCGAGGTGCGTTACCCTACGGGATAACACACCCTACGATATTTTCATAACTCAAATAGGACGGCTAAAGTTGAGTTCAAGAAGTCGGGTATCTGATGATCTGCTATGAACTTTTGTTAAACTTTGTAAGCTTATCTTGCGCTTGCCAGTCATCAAAATTG
>JANNDQ010000580.1:0-4426 GCA_031387965.1 Chamaesiphon sp. OTE_75_metabat_567 | reverse complement strand
GTCTTGTTTGCCGCCGCCGCTACCGTCGCGCCCGTCAACTCACTCAACTGATAAACAAAATCTCGACCCCGATCTCCCTGAGCCACTTCGCAACTATAGAGGGCGATCTCATCTACGCCCCATGACTGCAATAACTCTGCTTGTGCTTGGATTTGGGCGAGATTTAGCGGTGTTTTGCCGAGTTGGACTACTCCAGGCTCTCCGTGAGCGACGATCGCGAGATGTTTTGCGCCTGTTGCTGCGAGTAAATCGGTAATGGTTGCCAAGCCATCTGCTTGAGCGTCGATGGTAAAGTCGATTGAGCCTGGTAATAAGGCTTGGGATAGAGTCTCGATATCTGATACTCGGCGATCGAATACGACTAATGTACTAACTTTGATTGATTGATTGATTGATCCTGGGACTAGTGATTGAAGACATCATAGTTCAAACTTTTCAAGGATATATGTAGTCTACCCTACTGACGATCGAAAGTAACTAGTGTATTATCGCAAGTTTTGAAGTTGATAACTATTCATTTGTAGCAATCGCTGGTGGGGTGAGGGCAAATCATACCTTAAATCAGCAACGCCCGAATATTATCGATCTTACGATCGCTGCCGAAAACACCTAGAATTGAAGAACCAATATCCCGATCGAGATGAGGAGTTGTGCCCGATGCAATCTTTAGAGACTAAACCACTGTTATTAGACGTTCAAAACATTACGCTCCGCGTCACCCATGCAGAGTTCGAGCAATTGTGTTGCGACAATCCAGATCGATCGTTTGAATTGACAGCTAGCGGAGAATTAATTGTGATGGCACCAGCAGGGTGGGAAAGCTCAGAGAAAAATTCAGACTTAACTACCGATGTTAATCTTTGGAATCGCCAAACCAAGCTGGGAAGAGCTTTTGATTCATCCGGCGGATTCACTCTGCCCAATGGAGCCGTGCGCTCTCCTGATGTCACCTGGATTGAAAACTCCAAGCTGATTGATGTTCCCGCTGGCGTTAAGTTTCCGCAAGTAATCCCCGATTTTGTAATTGAGCTTCGATCTGATACAGATAGAATGCCAAAACTGCGAGAAAAGATGGAGGAATATCGATCGAATGGAGTGCGCTTAGGCTGGTTAATTAACCCCCAAAAGAAGCAGGTAGAAATTTATCGACTAGGGCAAGATGTAGAAATTCTGGAATCTCCAACCACTCTAAGCGGCGAAGATGTATTACCTGGACTGTCGATCAATCTGAGTTCGATTTTTTGACTAGTAGATTGATCGCGCTCAAACTAGCGGTTCATATTAGTACAGTTCGCAAGCATTTAGAAAATATTTATCTCAAATTGGGCGTAAAAAGTCGGACTGAAGCGATCGCAGAAGTATTAGAAAAACTTGGATTCTTTCGATCGCTCCCACTTTGCTAAGATAATTAGACGCGATCATCTCCAGGAGTCAAATCAGCTAGAACAGCAGCAAATTGTCGCAATCAATCAAGCTTTGCCGATGAAAATTGCTAGTGGTTTATAGGATCGATTTGACGCACAGAGGGCAGTTCATACCACGGTAGAAAGGGATACTCATGATGCTCCCAGTGATAACCAAAATGATAGCAAGTTAAGAACGACCAAATTAGCGGATAGTTGCTGCTGGTAGCGTGATGTGAATTGTCAGGATTACTCGCTCGGTGTGGTAAATAAGTGCCAAAGTAAAATAGCTGAATCGTACTAAACCAAATCGGCATTACCCAAAACAAAAATAGATTAGCAATCGGGATCTGCAACCCAAAATGCAGCACGACAAATATCGTTCCTAGCCCAAAAAACTGGATCGCTATTTGCCGCAGACTTAGGTATCCCTTCATAAATTTCAGGTACCAGAGCAAGGGATGGCAATCGTGAAAATCGGGATCTCCTCCTTGCCCAGGTTGCCGATGATGCGCCCAGTGATTGACTGCTAACTTCTGATAATCTAAGAGTGCGTATAGTGTAACTGCTAATTGACCGATCGCATCATTCCACCACCGATTTTTAGCAACGATCGAGCCGTGAATCGCATCGTGAGTCACTATAAATAAGCCAGTCTGGATCGAAGTTCTACCCAGGATCGCCAGCAAAATTCCTACAGGTAGGAACTGAGTAAGATCGATCGATGAGCAGAAGACTAAGCTCCCAATCCAGATCGTCACAATCGTGAGCGCGACTATTATGCCAGTCAACGGTGGCAATTTAGGCTCATGCTGCACGTAATTCTATCTCACTGAGCAACACCATCGTTTCTGCCCCCACTCTTCCAAACACAGGCGTTTGCCCCTGCGGCATCTCAACTAGATACTTCCAGGTATCGCCGTCAAATTTGACACCTCGGACAATTCCTTCGCCGCCGATAAATCTCACCTGTCGATTGAGATCGAAACTATGTAATTTCATAGATATTTTGGGCATGAACAACCAAGCTGTAATTTACTATCCCTATCTGCTATTAGAGCATTGTTTACTGTAATATTTCCTGTATCTTTTTAGATAGAATAGTAGACTACTATCTATACCTTTTGACTCGATCGGTTTTCTTTGCGTAAAGTATACAAAATTAATAAGATAAATAATCCAGTCCCAGCTAAATATTTAACCGGACTAGGAATCACATCTTGGGGCGAGAAGAAACCTTCGATCGCCCCAGCAAGTAGTAACATTGGTACAATCCCTAGGACTAATTGTGCTGCTTGCAAACCATAGATCCGCAAAGCATCACGCCGTCGATATCGACCGGGAAATAATAGTCCCCGTGCAATTAATAACCCTGCACCACCTGCGATGAAAATTGCTGGTAGTTCTAGCGAGCCATGCGGAAAAACAAATGCCCAAAAGGGATAAGCCAAACTATTTTGACCGACTAATGTGGCGATCGCCCCAATTAATAATCCATTATAAAATAGAGCATAAATCGTCCACAATCCACAGACAATCCCACCACCGACCATCCGAAAGGCGACGCTGAGATTATTAATCGCAATACCACTAGCCGCGAGAGGCTCTACGCCCAGAATCGATCCCATCCAGAGTTCACCCCGATCTCGGACTTTCTCAATCAGCTCTTGCGGCACGATCAGCGACATAAAACTGGTATCTTGCCAAGCAAACCACCACCCAACCAAACAACCCGCGAGAAATAGCGCGAACGCAATTGCGGTGTATACCCAGGTTTCTCGCAAAATCTGCGGTAGTCCCCACCGATAGAAATCGATCGCGCCGCGTATTTCTTGTCGTCTCGATCCACGATAGATCAGGCTATAACCACGAGTAGTCAAAGCTTGGAGTTCTTGAATGATCGTTTGACCAATTTGATTGGTATTTGCGCGGGCGAGATCTGCGGCTACTGATCGATACAAGCTAGCAAGGGTGCTGATTTCTTGGGCTTTGAGTGACTTAATCCCCCGTTTTTCGGCACGCTGGAGTAAAGTATCAAGTTCTTGCCATTGTGCTTGTCGTCTGGCAATCCAACGTTGAATGTTCATGTCGATCTAGTCAGAATTTCAGTGTCAACTCACTTAGAGGATACCAAATAAGTGTAGTGGGCCACGACCAGTATATATCTCCACAATCACGCCAATAAATCCCAGCATTGCCAGACGACCATTCCAGACTTCAGCCGCATTAGTAAGACCCATCTCCCATTTCTCTTGGGGATACATCTTGATTTTTTTCTTCATCTGGGTGACTCGATCGATATCCAGACTGGGGGCCGCTGCCGCTCTGAGGACTAGATCGACTAGTGTTTGGATGAAAACGGGGTTAGTGTCTAGTGCGGGTACTCTGTTGAAGGTATGAATCCCAGCTTCCTCAGCGATTTCGCGGTATTCAATATCGATTTCCTCCAAGGTTTCGATGTGCTCGGAGACAAAGCTAATCGGCACGACGACTAGCTCATCGACACCTTGCTGCGCTAGTCCGACGATCGCATCTTCAGTATATGGTTGCAGCCATTCGATCGGGCCAACCTTACTCTGATAGGCGAGAGAGTGATCGTTTTGTCGTCCTAGCTTAGTCATAATCAGCTTGGTACATTCCTCAATCTCGGCTTGATAAGGATCGCCAGCCTCCTGTACATAACTAACTGGCACACCGTGAGCACTGAAAAATACGTGCGCTCGATCGGGATTGGGACATTTGTCAATTTCAGTGGCAATTAATTGGGTCATCGCCTCAAGATAGCCAGGTTCCTTATACCAGTCAGCAATTACGGTATATTGTGGCGGCTTGAGCTGCGGATTTTCACTCCAGATTTTTTCGATCAGTCGAAAGCTTGAACCGCTGGTACTGATCGAAAACTGAGGATACAGGGGGAGAATTACTAGCTGCTCAATATTATCCTGCTTAATCTGAGTAAGGGCACCTTCTGTAAACGGGTGCCAATAACGCATTCCGATATAAACCTTGGCATCTTCGCCTTG
>JANNDQ010000571.1:0-5068 GCA_031387965.1 Chamaesiphon sp. OTE_75_metabat_567 | reverse complement strand
ATTTCCTATTCCATCTTCATCCCGATTTTGTTCCAGCCATTGCACAACTTTGGGCAGAACTGAATCAGGTGCGCCTAGTACTACTGCTTTCTTCTGAGCGAGATTGATGACTTTTTGAGCTGGAATTCGTGGTGCCGATCGATCGCGTGTTGCCCATTCTTTCTGTTCAGTTAATAGATTATCTTGTCCATTTAGTGTTCTCCATATCTGCGGCTACTTCGGCTTGCTGTAACAGAATTATCATCTCACCTGGATTCAGCCACTTGTTCCCCTCTGCCAAACCAGCCTTGAAAACTTCCGTTATTGCCAATCTAGCCAAAGTATGAACAAAGAATCCCATACAACCGCAACAAAGGATCTTAATTTACTCCATCTTAATCGTGCTGTGAAAGATTTGCTCGAACCCACTTGCGTAAACTTTTCACCGCCTGATTTACGCTATCTGTTCGGCACTCAGCGAGAAATTCTAGCACTCTAGCCGGAGCTAGCATCGGGAATGTTGGAGATCGATCGACCGCCACATATTTACCTGATTCCAACTGGTAAAATATTAATTCTGTTCCATCATATCGCCACACTTCTCCCACGCCTAATGTGGCATACAGCGCGAGTTGGTTTAGCGAACTGCTAGTAATGTCGATTTCTACAGCTAAATCTGGTGGTGGATCTTGAGTAAAATCAAGTTCGGTTTTGCCACGTACTGCGGGTTCGTTAGCAAAGTAGTAACAGGAGTCGGGTTCTTTCCCTGCTGCGAGATCTGGACGTTTGATCGTCATTGAGCCAAATAGATTGTAGTTTTGTTCGACTTCCTCGGCTACAACTACGATCGCTCGCTCGATCTGACGATTATAATTCTCGTGTACTGGTAGAGGGGTCATAAATTCCAAATTTCCCTGGTAGTAGCTCAGTCGCGCTTTCCCATCATCACCGATTTCGGTAAGAAGATTTTCATAGAGCTGCCAACTGATATTTCGGAGGAATGTTCTCTCTTCACCTGTATTGATAACTGTCAACATTAGTGTACCTCTCAATCTCCCTGAGTGATGCAATCATTATAGCTTATCCCAACTAATTGATTTCTAAATTAGCTGAATCGATCGCATGAATTTTTGGAGGTGGCGACTTTCCAATTCTAAAACTCTTCGAGCAAAATCAGGATCGCCAACCAGCAAATCGTCAAAAGCTGCGACTGGAACTGCTATAACTCTGGTGATATTACTATCGGCAATAATCGTATTTTTAGAGTCACTATTTGCCAGAATTTCTAGTTCATCTAGAGTTTGACCTGGATGAATGTTCTCTATTTGAATTCGATCATTTTCTAAATGGTAGTGAATACTAGCATTCCCTTCAATTAGTAGGAGTAGTTCTCTACATGTATCGCCTGCCTCGGTAATGACTTCACTGCTAGTGAAGGTTCTTACGTCCGATCGCTCTGCTAGAGCAATTAATGTTTCACTATTTAGGCGATGGAAAAAATCGCTGTTGAATAAATAGACTACTTTTTCAAGTAGTACAAATTCAATTAGGGGCGGGCAATTATTAGTTGCCAATTTAATAATTTTAGCTGTTGTTTGAAATAGTGGTGAATTAGGTGAATTGGTATCCTTGAGAATAAAGGCTTGACTGCGATTGAGATCGAGTTGGGCAATGATATAAAGACATGCTGATTGAATCAGAGGATTGCGATCGTCAAGTAATAGATCTAAAGATTTGAAAATTTCGGAGATTGGGTAATCTAAAGAATACGGAATAGATTGTCCTACTAGTGGATTTAAACGCTCTAATATCTCTGGATCGAGGCGATTTTGCCAAGAATCAGATCCTAAAATTTCTACTAAGATCGATGGGGATAGTTTGCCTAATTCTGTGGTGACGGAGATCGCCGCAGGATCGGTTTGGATCGGTTCGATTATCTCTAGAATTGTGCGGACAATTAGTTCTTTTTTATGAGAAATACTATTCCATAGGAGCATTAATACTGTTTGATGCTCTTGAAGAATTGGTTGATGAAGTGCCCGATAAGCTAAGATTAAATCTGGTAGTTGTGCTAGCAAGAATTCAGCTCGACGGAGATTGCTAGCTTCGGGAGCAATCCCATCCAAAATCCAAGTTTCCTCTTGAGGTGCGATCGAGTATTGACGACGTAAGGCAAGGATTTCGGGTGAATCTCGATTAATTGCTGAATTAATGTTACTAATATCTTGCTGTTTTTGGAGCAGCATCAATCGCTCTAAAGATTTACGATAACCTGTGAGTCGGATTTGATTTTCTAAACTGCGTTTGAGATCGGGATTGAGCAATTCAGGATCTTCAATTCCTAGTTCTTCTAACACTTCCCGATGTTCGTCAGCAGTGATGCCTAATTCATTACGCAATTGTTGTAAGATTTCCAAACTACTGGAATAGTTAGCATATCCTTCTTCTAATGCTTCGCGAACGACACCTTTGTAGGCTGTGTGTCGTTTTTCTCGCGTAAATCCAGGCAAAACTTTTGCTAATATATAAACCTCGTGAGTATTGAGATCGCTCAAAGTCCGACCCTCGATAAAGTCAGCAATATTAAGTTGTAATTTTTCTAACTGCTTACGGAAACGATTAACTAAATTCTCGCGTGAATAGAGATCGAAGCTGCGGTGCCAAGTTTTATACACCCACAATGTACTGAGTAATACTAAACTCAGTTCGTAGGTAAATTGAGCTGCAATTGGCATTAATTGAACTAAGGGACGACCGCCAAAGATGAAGAAGAAGTTGAAAATAATGAATGTAGAAAGCGTGAAAATTCGGTGTCTAATTAGATCGGGAGTAAGTTTGAGATCGCGTTCGCGTAGCGTCTCTGGAAGAGAATCGCGACTATAGACTTTTACTCTGTTTTCAATCCACTTACCCAACCAGTGTCCGACTAGTGTAAAAACACCCAAAGTCAGTGGTACTGCCACTATTTTGGGAATATTAATCGCTTGTCCAAACAGATAAAATCCAGGACTTAATAGTGATGATAATTGGTCTGGTTGCCGCGCCCAAGCACCAGAAATATAATAGTCCCAACTACCTGCATATAGATAGTAATAGCCAAAGTAACCAACTACTAAACCGATGTAACTATAGCGTAAAAATGTAGATTCAGGCTTATTTAAACCGTCCCAATATGATCGCTCAGAGTCAATATCAATACATGGATTCTGACAAGCAACACAGGCACTTTGTTCTGAGCCATCCGGTAGAATTGTCCGACACATTGACTGGGTAATCGATCGTTCACTGGTATGGGCATTGCTACCTAAAAGACCCCCAGGTTCGCTATAAATCCGCTGAACAGGAGCCATTGGGCAGAAATAGTTACACCAAGATTTACCGCTGTATAAGTAGCCTACAGTAATCGCTGCGGCAATTGTAAATAATAACCATAATGCTAGGACAGTTCGATCGGCATTAAAGAACAAAATTCGCCCACACAGCCCAACAAATAGCCAGCTAAATTGGATATAAGGATAATTTTTACCTAACCAAGATTCAGTCTTTACTTTAGCAAGTTCATAGCGGACTTTTCCCGTAGTAGCATTTTCACGTTTAAATTGTCTTTGCCGACCCAACGCACGAGGGATTTGGGACAGGAATGATAGCGGACAAATTCGCCGCCAAGCCTCATGTCCCAGTACCAATAAGATAAAGATTCCCCCAGGAACGATTGCCCCCCAAAAGAGGGTAGCAGCTAGTGGATATGGCTGCTCGACTAGGCACTTTCCTTGGACTGAAATACAGACATCTGTGAGCCTCAATGGACTCCACGGATGATCTGGTACTGTCAACTCTGGAGTCCAAGGATCATAGAATAGCGAGGCAATCATTGCCAGCCACGCGATCGTCAGAACCCACCGCACCACATGCATTCGTCGCTCAGACAACTGTGAAAACATAGAAAAACTCTAACTAAGTGATATTTTCGAGTGGAGTTAGGAGAAAACCAGTATTGATGTTTACTATAATTTAATTCTAATCTTAACAGAAAAATATGAATTTGTCTAAAAATAATCATTGATAAAATCTATAGTTTACTGCAATTAAAGCCTAGTCTGTCTGTTTCTTATCTGGCAGCAAGCCATGCTTTAAAACAAATCTGCGAACTCTACGTGAATGGGGTGTGCGCAGACAGTTGTGAGAAGGAGAGTAAATTATTTATTCTAATCATTAGCTTTTTCAATCGATCGCATTAACTATTCAACACAATTATTCATACTTATTTTCAGGGGATGTATTGACAATTGCAATGGATGGTGAGATAGTTTATCTATAGTATTCAAGCAAACGATTGATTTTATCGATTCATTGGATCGATTGAACATCTGCTCAATTTCAGATACCCATATTAGAAGCTCATGCAACATCTTTCGCGTCGGCACTTTTTGCTGGCGGCTGGTGCCGCTGGTGGCGCAACCCTGCTCAAAGGCTGCGCCATCAATCCACCCTCGCCAGACTCTTTATCTCCCAAAGCACAGGCACTGACCCTCGGCCCGTCAACTACCCCAGAGACAACCGCTGTTAAGCTGGGCTATATTGCGATCGCTGAATCAGCACCATTGATTATTGCTAGGGAAAAGGGGTTTTTCGCTCGCCACGGCATGACTGATGTCGATGTATCGAAGCAAGCCTCTTGGGGTTCGGCGCGAGATAATATTGAAATCGGCTCCTCCAATGGCGGCATCGACGGCGGACAGTGGCAGATGCCGATGCCGCAATTGATCTCCGAAGGGCTAATTACCAAGGGCAATCGCAAAATTCCAATGCTGTCGATGGCGCAGTTGAGCACCCAAGGTAATGGAATTGCGATCGCCTCACAACATGCTGGCAAAGGCTTCGATCTAGATGTATCGAAGGCGGGAGAATACGTTAGGGAAATGAAAGCTGACGGTAAGCCCTTCAAAGCTGCTTACACTTTCCCCCGCGTGAATCAAGATTTTTGGATTCGCTATTGGCTGGGCGCAGGCGGCATCGATCCGAGTAAAGATGTCGATCTGATCGCCGTACCCGCAGCCCAAACGGTCGCGAGTATGCGGACTGGTTCGAT
>JANNDQ010000499.1:0-1562 GCA_031387965.1 Chamaesiphon sp. OTE_75_metabat_567 | reverse complement strand
GATTAAAATCGACGACTGCTTTAACTTGGCGTAAAGCTTGAATTAATTCCCGATTACCGATCGCATAGCCGATTCTAAACCCGCCCATATTATACGATTTAGACATCGTAAAAAACTCGATCGAGACACTCTTGGCTCGATCTGCCTGAAAGATAGACGGTACTTGGAGATCCCCAAACACCATATCCCCGTAGGGAAAATCATGCACCAGCGCAATATCATGCTGCTGACAAAAAGCTACTGCTTCCTCAAAGAAGGCTAGGGGAGCGATCGCGGTGGTAGGATTGTGGGGATAGCTCAAGACCATCATCTTGGCTTTCGCGAGGGTTGGAGCCGGAATATCAGCCAGTACAGGCAAGAATCCATGCTCGGCAATTAGGGGCATCGGGTAGACTTCACCGCCAGCGAGATACACACCGCCTGCATGAGAAGGATAGCCAGGATCAGTCAGCAGGGCAATATCGCCAGGTTCCAAGATTGCTAGTGGTAAATGTGCGGTACCTTCTTGAGAACCAATCAGCGGCAATACTTCTGTTTCTGGATCTACCGCAATTCCATATTTACTGGTATACCAATTTGCCACCGCTTCACGAAATAATCGCGTGCCGTTGAAGAGTAAATAACCGTGAGTACGGGGATCGATTAGCGCTGACTGAATTGCGGCAATTACATGAACTGGTGTCGGCAAGTCAGACGAACCCAAGGATAGATCGATGATTTCCTGCCCAAGCTCTCGCGCTCTGCCCTTTGCTCGATCCATATCAGCAAATACATTTGTTTGTAATGGTTTGAGTCGTTGGGAGAAACGCATGAGACTATATCTAGGCAGTGGTAAATGAGCAATACTAGAGATTATTATCAAGGATGATCGCTAGCTTATCTTTGGTAATTGCCCCTTCTAAGGAATGAATCATTTCATCACCCTTGAATAACCGAATCGCCGGAACTCCTTCTACCTTGTACGCTTTAACCGTTTCAGGATTAGGATCTATTTCCATCTTGACTACTTTAACTCGATCGCGATAATTAGTGGCAATCCAGTCAATCGAGGGCGAAACTAATCGACAAGGCCCACACCAAGCAGCCCAAAGATATACTAAAACAGGAAGATCTGCTTGCAGAACCTCACTCTCAAACTGTGCATCATTAATGACTGTAACGCTACTCACTTCGATCGACTCCCAGAAATAATCAGGATATTATTAACCTCTAGGTTAGAGCAAAACGCCCCAAGGCGGTAGTCTCTCAACCTCGATTCAACCAAATCGCTGTCAAGCCAGCATGACTCGCACCCAGATAGTCATCGTCGTAGCTATCCCCAATATGCCAAGCAAATTGGGGTAGACATTGATGCTTGCTAAGTGCCGCAGCGAAGATTTCGGCTTGCGGTTTAGCGGCGCTAACAGCCGTAGAAATTGTCACTGTGGAAAAATATTGATTCAATCCCAAGACTTCCAGGACAGTATGCAGTCGAGAGTCAAAGTTAGAGATGATCGCTAATTCTACTCTCGATCGCTGCCAGTTATTCAGCGCTGGAATCACGTCGGGATAGATCTCCCAGA
>JANNDQ010000487.1:0-1859 GCA_031387965.1 Chamaesiphon sp. OTE_75_metabat_567 | reverse complement strand
CCGATCGATCCACCCGATCTCAAGCAGTATTTTAGTATGGTCGAAAAAGGCGAACGGAACCTTCCCGATCTGCTCTCACACATCCTGATTCGCCGCACCCGTAATCATATTCTCCGCTTCTATGGATTGGACTCGGAAACCAACTTATCGATCGCCACCAGCCCGTATATCAACGAATATCTATCCGGTCAACGTAAAGCCTACATCCTCGTCGGTGGCAAGCACCAATACTTTCCCAAACGACGACTAGAAACGATCGAATACAGCATTGAAGACACTTACAACGGACTATATCAACAGCTTCGCCAGTATCTCGGTAAATCCAACAAGCAAAAATCACTCAAAACTCTCACCAACACCCTCTGTTATGCCCGCTATGGCTTGGGTAACTATGTTTTGGCTTCCAAACAGCAACAAGAGCCATACAAAGGACTCCAGACCGCCGGAGCCAACCTCCGAGGTTTGATCCGAGTCCTGTTATTCAAACGGTTTGAATCCAGCGTCTACGCCTTTCAACAGACGATCGATCGGATGATCCTAGCTCACGAACGATTTTTAATCGGACTTAATGGCGGTCTAATCCCCGCAGGGAAAGAAGCTCAAGATATTCCCAATGACGATGAAGCTGCTGGTGAAGACGAGTTAGATATCATCGATGCACTGCGCTCTGTGTCAGGTAAGTATGACATCGAAGATTTCGATCGAGCCAAACTCACCAAACATATCGCTCACGATCTAGAGATCCTCAGACAGATTCACCAATTAGTCGCCCCCATCACCCCCGTCCAAGATGCCAAACTCCAAACCCTCAAGCAGTGGTTAGCAAAACCCGATATTCTCGGTAAAAAACAGATTATCTTCACCCAATACGCAGACACAGCTCAATATTTGTACGACCAAATTACTGATGATAGCAAGCGACAAGATATCGAAGTTATCCACAGTAATAGTGGCAAAGACAAAGGACGCTTAGTCCAGAGATTCGCACCCAAAGCGAATGATAATTACCAACTCAAACCAGGAGAAACCGAACTTAATACCCTAATTGCTACCGACATTCTCGCTGAAGGTCTTAACCTCCAAGATGGCGATATGATTATTAATTACGATCTGCACTGGAATCCAGTCAAACTGATTCAACGCTTCGAGCGGATCGATCGAATTGGCACAGAAAAAGAAACTATTTATGGTTACAATTTCCTCCCCGAATTGGGCATCAAAAAAAACCTCGGTCTGAAAGAAAAACTTCAACGCCGCATTCAAGAAATCCATGAAACTATCGGTGAAGATTCAGCAATTCTCGATAATAGCGAACAGCTTAATGAAAATGCGATGTACGCTATCTACGAACATCGAGATAAACAGTTAGATTTATTCGATCTAGAACCAGCCCAACCGTTGACCTTTGGTCTGCCCTCGGCAATCGATCTCACCGATGCTGAAGAAATGCTCCGCCAACTTCAACAACATAATCCTGATGAGTTCGATCGCATTGTCAATTTACCCAATGGTATCCGCACCGCCAAACTAGCTCAAAACACAGGTACCTTCGTCTTTTGCGAATCTAGCAACATTAACGATCCTAGCGCGAAGAGATATCCACAGCTATTTCTACTTGATCGAGAGGGTAAAGAAATTAGCCGTGATATCTCCAAGATTCTATCAATTATTACCGCTCAAGAAAACACCCCAACAGCACTATTACCCCAAACCCACAATCAAACCGTCACCCAAGCCCTCCGCAAATTTAGTAAAGAGGTGAAAATACGTCAATCGGAACAGCGCGACGTTAAACTAACTCCTCCTCAAAAATATATTTTGAAAGAGCTAGAAAAATTATTTAAATACAATGAGACAGA
>JANNDQ010000461.1:0-3252 GCA_031387965.1 Chamaesiphon sp. OTE_75_metabat_567 | reverse complement strand
CCGTTTGTTGCCGTCTGCTACCATTGCTGCTAGTGCGTCTATTTGTCCGACGCTGAGGTACTGTCCTTGTGCGTCTGCTTGTGCAACAACTTTCGAGAATCCGTCTAACATATATTTAATCCTTTATCTGTTTTAAGTTTTGGTGTCAGTTCTATTTCTCTATGTCTGGCGACCTGAAGTCACATAGTTTCATAAATCTGCTCAAACTCTCGTAGTAATTATGAGAGCCTGATCTGTTTGGCGCTGGTGCGCCTAGAACTGGTGTCTTATAACTAATACTAACTATTAACTTAACTTTATACAATGTTACGCGAACTCTTTTTCGTTTCTCTTAATCTTTGTCACAAACGTTAATATTCCTACTCTGTGCAGCTTTTAAGTCAAACAACACGTACCATAGTGACACCACTTTTGCTGCGAACACTAGGAAAAATCACGACCATGCTGGATTGTGGGGAAGAGAAGATTTATACTAATTTTCGTTCTAGGTCGAATAAGAAGCCGTGGATGTACTCTTCAGTCCACTCTTCACCATAGAACCGTTTCAACATGCCGCGTGCAGGGTCTTTTTCGGAGCGGTACCGGACATAGCGAAGTTGTGCCTGCTTAATCTCTTCGAGGCGGTGAGGATCGGTAACTGGTTCGGCTCGATCGACAAAATCCAGATATGCTGCTAGATAATCTTTAAATGCTCCAAATACATGCGTCTCGACTGCTTCCGTCTCTGAAGGTCGCGTCCACAAAAAGGCTGGCGAGAAAAATGCTTTTGCTTCTTCAGGGAAATCACCACCCCAAGGGAGCTGCTGCTGATATTGATGAAACATCGGCAGGATCGGCGTGGTGTAGCGCTCTTGATAAGCTGGCTCATTCCAAAATAATGGCTGCATATCGATCGCAATCAGATGTCCGCCAGGTAGCGTCACTAAATCCGCCCCAAAGAAGGGCAAATCATAGCTGAGATCGGGGAAAATCACAAAATTGAGCACTTGCAACGATAAGCCACCTTGGACATGTGCAGCCCGAATTTGCCGCAGTTTAGGAGATTGGAATCCGTGACTGGTGGTGAGGACTTCTGTTTGTTTATCACCTTTACCTGTTGTTGCACTATTGCGATCAAATCCCGCTGGAATCGGATAATCACTAATATCTAGTCGTGATTTAATATAGTCAATACCGTAGTCGAGGAAAGGTTGATAGAGAGTCATTAAGCCTAAACTACTGCTAAAGGTACGGAGTCTTCAAATAAAAATTCATGCAGGAATCGTTCTGACCATTCGTGTCCAAAGTAGCTGCTAAATAGCCCTGAAGCGGGGTCACGTTCTGCGCTGTAGCAATCGTAGTCTTTTTGAGCCTTAACGATGCGTTGGATGTCTGAAGGATCGGTGAGGGGTTCGGCTCGATCGATCATCTGCCAGTATAAATCTAGATAATCTTTGAATGCTGCCAGTAGTCGGGTGGAAACAGTTTCAGGATCGGTTTTGGCAAATAGTAAGTATTTGGAGAAATACTGGTTAGAATCATAGAATTTCATTTCTAGATCTTGGGATAGATCTGGATAGCGATCGTGCAGAAATTTCAACGGTTCGATATATTTCTTCTGATAAGTTTCATCTTGGAACAATGGCTGGAAGTCAAGCACTACTAAGTTTTTGACTTTACCAAATGAAAGAAAGTCCAAGCCTAACAGTGGTAAATCGTAATGATGATCGGGATAAATTACACAGTTAAAAATTTGGGAACTTGCGCCAGCATCGATGTATGTATATCGAATTTTTCGGAGCTGGGGACACTGATAAGACCAGCTTTGAATCGTTGCTGGACTTTTGCCTCGATCGCTGACATTCAGCTCCAAACCAGCTGGGATTGCTCGCTGTTGAAGGTCAAACTTAGCTGTCAGTTCGCGTTCTAAGTGGTTTAAAAATGGCTGATACATGAAGCTTGTCTTGCGATCGATCTCCCCTACGATAGCAGCATTTTCAATTGGGCTGTCTGTGATTCTGAAGACAAGGCAACAATTTGTAATGATTAGGGGGTAGAGGGTAGAGGGTAGGGGCTAAGTAAAATTGGTTATCTACGCTTGCTACCGATAGAGTTGTTACCTAGGAGTGGTAGGCAACCGCCGATGATGAATCCGATGGCGACTGCGCCAGCGAGGATTAGTCCCCAAGGCAGATCGATCGAGTTCCAAAATATAAACTTAATACTGACTAGGCTAGCATTCTGAACTGATAATAGAGCAATTAGGGCAATCCAGGCGGCGGCAACTGCCGAAATAACTAAGTTTGTCATTCTACTTGTATCTCCTGTCTTGTCAGAGAAGATTATGTAGGGTGTGTTATCGCTCAAGCGTAACGCACCAAGATCAGAGGGAAGGTGCTTTGAAGCTACAGGGAAGGTGCGTTAGGCTTTCGCCGTAACACACCCTACGAGTTATTTGAGAGCGTCGATCGCAGTTTCCATCGTCGATGCGATTTTTTGCAACTGCTCGGCTGAATGAGTCTCCATATAGACGCGGATCAGCGGCTCGGTACCGGAGGCGCGAAGCAGTACCCAACTACCGTCGGTGAGATAGAATTTCACACCATCTTTGCGTCCAACTTCTTTGACATCAATTCCGGCGATATTCGTCGGCGGCTTTTCGCTGTAAGTCTTCATCACCGCTTCTTTGTGAGCGTTATCTAGATGTAAGTCCAGACGACGATTGTAGAGTGGGCCATCGGCTTCAGCGATGACTTCTGCTACCATTTGGCTCAACGGTTTGCCTTCATAGGCGATCGCTTCAGCAATCAGCATATCAGCGAGGATACCGTCTTTTTCGGGAATGTGTCCGATGATGCTCAAGCCACCGGATTCTTCGCCACCGATCAGGACGGGGATTTCGCGCATCCGTTCGCCGATGTATTTGAAGCCGACGGCGGTTTCAATCAGGGGGATATTATGCTTGGCGGCGAAGTTGTCTAGGAGGTGGGTAGTTGCCACTGTGCGGACGATCGCGCCTGTCTTACCTTTGTTTTTGAGTAAATGTTTGGCAAGGACGAGGAGGACGGTGTTGGGCGTGAGCATGTTGCCCAGCTCATCGACGATCCCAAAACGATCTGCGTCGCCATCGGTAGCGACACCGAGATCGGCTTTATCCTGTTGGACTGCGGCAATTAGTTCGCCGAGGAGTTCGGATTTGGGTTCGGGCATCCCGCCACCAAATAGCACATCTCGCTGCATGTGGAAGGTTTCGATTTCACAACCGCAGTGGAG
>JANNDQ010000446.1:0-2754 GCA_031387965.1 Chamaesiphon sp. OTE_75_metabat_567 | reverse complement strand
CGGGCTGGTTACTTCAATTTTACCGTGCATATGTGTCACTAATTCTTTAGCGATCGCCAGTCCCAGTCCAGTTCCCGCGATACTCCCTTCAGCTTGAACTCCCCGATAATGGCGGGTAAATAATTTAGCCAAATCTTGAGCGGGAATTCCCATCCCAGTATCCCGAATACAGATTTGGAGTTGAGATTGTCCGGTGTCGGCTAGTTCGACATCCACATCTACTTCTCCGCCAGCTGGAGTATATTTAAGGGCATTGTCAATCAGATTGCTCAGCACTTCTCGCAAGGCGGCTGGATGAGCTTGCACTAGCGGCAAATCCTCAGGAACGTGGGCATAAAAACTTAAATTTCGATCCTGAGCGATCGCTTCTGCTGAGATAATTAAGGGAGTAAGTACATCGGTTAACTGACAAGATTCGATCCGAAAAGCAGCATCAGGTAGTAGTAAATTAGCACTGTGAGCAGGAGTTTCTGCTGGACTTGTTGAGGGCAACTGTAAGGAATTTGAATCCACTTGAGCGGCGATCTTCAGGGGAATATCAATCGCGCTTTCTAAATGCTGCAACAGCTCTTGCAATCGATCGCTTTCACGGACGATACTACTCGCAAAGCTTCGATGAGGATCACCTGGCTGCAAGCGTTTAATCAGTAATTTCCCAAATGTCCGAATCGCTGTCAGTGGATTTCGGAGCTGGTGCAATAAATTATGCAGGATATTCTGCTGCTGAAGCTGCAACTGCTGTTGCTGTCTGAGTTCTAGCGCCAACCAGTTCTGACGACGATCGAGAATACCCGCCAGTGAGATGGTTTGAGCGACATGTTGAATTTCTGTCTGCTCCATTGAGTTCCACGGCTGCGCCGCGCGTGTCGTCACCAGTAGCCCCAGAATCGTGCCATCAGACACCAATGGGAGCAAAATCTGATGTCGTTTGTTCTGGGTATCTTCTGCACCTCGCTCTGGTGACTTTGGCGGCGCTAGAGTACTGACGGCACGATCTTCTTTACTGACGAGTTGTTTGAGCGCTGGCGGTAGGGTCGCGCTTACCTGTGCAATAGCCTCCGCTTTGCCAAATCGATCTGGGAAGATTGATAGACCATGCTCGGAATCTATGACTAACTCCGTGCCTGAAATATGCGGATTAGGCGAAATTATCCCACCAGGTATCTGCGTCATTACTTCCGACCAGATGACCTCAGTTTCTGGATAAATTACTACTGGCAATAGCTTTGATTCGCTACCATCACTTAGTTCTTCGGTCAGATATACCACACTCAGACTCGCACCCAAACCTTCCGCCAACAGTCGTAACTGTGCGCGGCACAACCCAATGAATTCAGAACTTGCAGCAGTAGACACGATCTTGATTACTTGGTTAACTGACTCTACCTATGAGCAGATAGCTGCCATACTCACCATTTTGGCACGATTGCAACAAATTGACGACAGTAGCCACGTCCAGCACTAAATGATTTGGCAAGCCAGAACTAAGTAAAAGAGGATTTGGTTAAGATTTATTGCGAATATTAAAATTTTGTCACGTTTGTTTGTGCTAAATAGACCTGATAATTTTAGTTTTTCTTTATATTACTGGATTTGAGCAGATGAAGGAGGTATTTAGATGGGGGTTGAGTTTTTGAAATGAAGCGGATAGAATAGCGACGGCTTTTGTAACAGACATTACATCTGTCTGATCCAGAGAGGAGGTAAGGCGGTTGGCTAGAAGACGCAAGCGGAAGAGCCGGAGACGGCAAGAGGGGCGGAGAATTTTGGAGCAGGTGCCACAGTTCAGCATTGAAAGTGGCGAAGATAAACCTGTGACTGCTGCTCGCAATTACATCAAGGCAGAAGGGATTACGCCACCAGCTTTACTGTTGGTAAAACGTAACGAACATACAACGGATCGCTATTTCTGGGCAGAAAAAGGTCTATTCGGCGCACAATACGTCGAGGAGAACCACTTTCTATTTCCCAGTCTCAAAGCACTAGAACCAGAATCAGAAAGTCAGCAATTAGTAACTGTTGGCAGCAGTACCTACTAATTAAACTGACTTTTTGAACTGAGATTTGTATTTATAACACGTAGGCACTCAAACGCAGTAGTATTTGAGTGCCTTTTTTATTTTACATTGCAACGTGTCTAATCATATAGACTTTTGGGGAAAGTCAGGCTTTAGGCTTTAGGGAAAACAATTATGAATTTATGGCAGGAGTGCTAATCTCTTCCCTGTCTGACAATTGTAGCTCGGATTTAAATATTGCTAGTTCATCCCGATGACCGCTAATTTTAATCAAAGTTGCGGCTGATGAATCTGGTGGTGCTTCGACCTTTAGTCGCACCTGTTCGATTCGGGCCGATCCTTGCCAGTAAAACCAGCCAGCCAAAGGTGCAGTAATCAGCAGTACCAGAAATATATTACCGATATCAGGAAACTGCATCGATAGTACCAGTGCCAGACACAAAGCACCGATCGCAGCTAAGCTAGTCAGTAGCACTGCTAAGAACACACTAGGACTAACAGAACCCTCGAAGGTAATGATATCAGTCTCTCGATCGACAGTAGCAATTCGGTAGGCTCGATCGGTAAAATATGATTGGAGTTTGGGTAATAAAACTGCTTCAGATTCACTTGTTTCTAGCAGCATTTGCTCAATTCGAGGTTTCGTCGAAGCCCGAATAAAGAAAAATAACCCTACCGCCAAGAGTAGCGTAAGGATAAACGTTGATGTGAGGACAGTGTTATTCATCTAAAACGG
>JANNDQ010000442.1:0-5928 GCA_031387965.1 Chamaesiphon sp. OTE_75_metabat_567 | reverse complement strand
CAGCAGCCTCACGACTGTCCAGCTTGAGATCGATCGTCTGTTTCTGAATGCGATCGGCTGCTAACATGGCATTGAGGGCAGCTAGTGATTTACCTTCATGCTGCAAGATTTCAACAATTCGCGCCTTGAGCGCGGCTATCTGTGGTGCGCCTGAATGATAACTTACTCCCATGCTGCCATCTTCGCGCTCGGCGGCAAGAATTTCAACCGGAGCGGCAGCTACCATGATGATCTCGTTTGGGCTGAGGATTTCTTTGACACGCTCATCCCGAATTTTGGCATAGATTGCTGATTTATCTTGATCTGGATAGCGATCTACTTTATTAAATACCAATAATATTGGTTTCCCTGCTGTTCGGAGTTGAGAGAGAGTTTGCAATTCTAGCTCAGTGATGTCGCCCGCAATAATGAACAGAATTAAGTCCACTTGGAGCGCAATTTTGTGAGCAAGCAATTGACGCACCTCACCATCAACTTCATCAATTCCTGGTGTGTCAATAAATTCGATCGCTTCTTGCAATGTCGCTGGAGTATCTTTGTCTAAATCAAACTCATCTTGCCAATTGTTTATCTCCCAAACTACCTGCTGACGTTCGGTAGTGACACCATGCAAAACACCAGCTTGAAAGATATCTTGTCCAATTAACGCATTTAAAAGTGAAGATTTTCCTCGCCCCACCATCCCAAATACAGCAACTTGAAACACTGCCCGATCTAGAGTAGTTAACAGATTACTCAGCTCGGTAATTTCTGCTTCTAGCCCAAATCGCTCCCTCTGACTCAGATCTAAATTCACCAACATTTGTCTCAGGGTATCCTGCGCCTGTTGATAATTTCGCTCTGATTGGATCGTATTAAAACCCTCAATTGTCTTAGCTAAATTTTCCGAATCTTCCGGCAACTGAATCATTATTTAACTCGCTAGTGTCCTGCCTAAAGCCTAAAGCCTAATACCTAACTTAATATTCTGATTTGCGATCGCGTGACATCAGTGCTATGATTGCTTCCTGAGCAGTAATTTGACCAGTAAGCAATCGATCGACTAGTACCGTAATTGGCATGTAAATTTGATGTTGAGCGGCAATTTGGATCAAAACTTTAGTCGTATTAATGCCTTCTGCGGTACCTTGCAAATTAGCAAGAATATCACTAAGATTTTTGCCCTGAGCAAGAGCATAACCAACCTGATAATTGCGACTGAGCGGACTATTACAAGTAGTCAGGAGATCGCCTAAACCAGATAGTCCATAGAAGGTTTCAGTTTTTCCACCCCAATATTGACCAATCCGAATAATCTCAGCTAGCCCGCGTGTTAATAAAGCTGACTTAGCATTGTTACCTAATTTTAGACCATCACAAGCTCCGGCGGCGATCGCAATTACATTTTTGACCGTTCCGGCAATTTCGACACCGATTGGATCGTCATTAGTATAAACTCGAAATTTAGTCGAAGAAAATATTGCTTGGACTTGATTAGCCGCATCGATATTATCACTAGCAACTACTGTCGCCGCAGGTAATCCCTGCTGAATCTCCAGTGATAAATTTGGCCCAGACAGAACAACAATCGGGTTTTCAGGAAAAGCATTCCGCCAGAGTTGGGCAGGTGTTCGGTTAGTTGCAGCATCTAATCCTTTTGTAGCCGTAACAATAGTTTGGTTTGGATTGATCGATCCTGCCAATTGATCGATTACCGTCTGCACTCCTGATATCGATACTGCTGAGATAATTGCAGTTTTATCAGTCACTAAATTAGCTAAAAGTTCACCACAATTTCGCGACCAAATTGATGGCTGATAACCATTGATCTCGGTCAATTCTGCTAACGCCTGACCCCAAGCACCAGCACCAATAATTGTGATTTGATCAGTCATAAGTTAGGCTTTAGGCTGATTGACGGACAAAACTTCTGGAACAACGAAAACTTGTAGGTTGGGTTGCGCGGAGCAAAACCCAACTCACACACCAACATTTCTAGGATGTTGGGTTTCATTCTTCAACCCAACCTACCTCTTACACACTAATTTCTGGGATATTTCACCATTAATTTTTGAACGTCCTCAGCATGATAAGAACTACGAGTAAGCGGAGTTGAGACCACTTGGAGGAAACCAATTTCTTCGCCATAGATCCGCCAAGCATCGAATTGGGTCGGCGTGACAAATTCAGCTACGTCTAGATGTTTTGGAGTAGGTTGGAGATATTGACCGATCGTGATGATATCGCAATTTACTGATCGCAAATCCCGCATTGTTTGTCGGACTTCTTCATCACTTTCGCCCAAGCCTACCATAATTCCTGACTTAGTATAGACACTAGAGGAGTAGGCCCGCGATCGAGCTAAGACTTCCAATGAGCGCTGATAATCACCCTGAGGACGGACACGGCGATATAGCCTGGGAATAGTCTCAGTATTGTGGTTAAGGACTTCCGGCGCTGCGTCTAAAATCGTCTCCAGTGCCTGCCAATTGGCACACAGGTCTGGGATCAGAACTTCGATCGTGGTTTGGGGTGAGAGGGCGCGTACTGCCTCAATACACGACACAAATTGACCCGCGCCTCCATCAGGTAGATCATCCCGATTGACTGAGGTGATCACGACATGCTTGAGCCGGAGTCTTTTAACAGCTTCCGCTAATCGGAGCGGTTCACTCGCTTCTAAAGCTTGGGGTTTTTTCTCAAAATCAATATCGCAATAGGGACAAGCGCGGGTACAAGCTGGCCCCATAATCAAGAATGTCGCCGTTCCAGCACTAAAGCACTCGCCAATATTTGGGCAAGAGGCTTCTTCGCACACAGTGTTCAGTTGCAAATCGCGGAGAATGTCTTTGACATTACCGACACGTTCCCACTGCGGAGCCTTCACCCGCAACCATTCTGGTTTGACTGTCATAACAATTGAGAGATGTTCTGGTTACTACTTTAACCTGAATCCTTCATCATTGGCGCTGGATCTAGTCTGAGCTATGCCGAATTTTTCGAGCGATCTAGGAAATGCTTGATTTTATTGCTCAAGGAATTTTGATGTTTGTGTTTACCATACATTCGCAGAAAAGCACCATAAGTTCTAAGTTTAACCGATGAACTTTGGTTGATGTCTCGTTTGCGATTTTGTTTGACTGGATTACGGAAGAATTCGCGGTCTTGTCCGATGATTAATAGCCCATGAATTCGGTCAGGATCGACTGTTTCAACTAATTGTTCATTTACTAGAATTCTTGGTAAGTTACTAGTGCAGAAATTTAGTCGATCGAATGATTTTTTAGCTACCGTCGTTAGTTGGAGGTTGTCGTCCCAGGTTTGTTCTTGCGGCCCAGCCAGAATAATCGCGTACCAACTAATTCCTTTGCGCTGATGATAGCAACCACATAAATAGTCAGGACGATTCTGGTCACTGAGGATTAAATTCGTCGATAGGAAATAGATTTCATCGTATTCAATATACGCATATTTTAGTAAGTAAGCACACAAGGATATATTTTGATCCAGAATTACCTGGATTTCACTAACTTTACTATCCGCACTAATTTTATTAACTAATCTAGCAATCTCTTGATGACTAACACGATCAGGATCTACTTGAAATGGTTGAAGGTGCTGTAAAGACATGGGTAAATTAGTTAGGAGTTGCGGCTCGCGCTCCGTCTCCGACACGCCTTGCTTCGCTCGTTTACGGGTTCCCCCCGAATAAAAAAACGACAAGACGCGAGACAAGATCGAGAGTTGACAGCATTCGGTAGTTGTTCTTAACTTCAATAGTACCCAAACGACGATCGACTGTTAACATGTTGTCGCATAATTACAGCGATAGTTAAAAGAGCAAAATTGACAGTGACTACCAGGATGCGGGGGAAATAGTTGATCGAATAAGTCTGGATTGGACTGGTAATCTCGAAGCTGCTGCTGGTGGGTTTTAGCGATCTGGGCTAATTTGAGCGCAGTCTGTTCCAATTGTGCTGGTGTCGCACTGATTGACTCAGATTTAGTCATTGTCTCAAGATTATAGAAAGAGGCAACGGCACTAAAATTGGGGTAAAGATAACTACACGCCAACAGGTATACATCAGCTTGCCGCACATCGAAATCCGCCAATCCGGTTTTAAAATCAATAATCTCCAGTCGATCTGCGCTCAATCGCACAATGCAGTCAAAAGCAGCAAACAAGTGAAACTGTTCACCCGCGACGTGAATTTCAATGGGGGGCGGGATTGCTTCATCCCCGCGATTGAGAACGAGCAGATCTCGCCCAAGTAACCACGGAGCCGCTTGATACTGCTGGAGAATCTTGATCACGCGATCGCGAACCACCGCCAGCTCATAATACAAGTACAATCGATCGGCTACTTGCTCACAGCCCCGTGGATGTTTCAACAACAATGGATCTTGATGAAATTCATACACTCCCTGTTGAGCTAAATTTCCAACTTTTTGCCAAATAGTGGCTGTTACTGGTGATACCTGTTGTACCCCATTACTAGCTGATTTGTGTGCCCATCGCCAGCCCCGCTGCATCTGACAATGGGTATCCTCCCAACTTACCGCTGGCTCAAATTGTGACCATAGATGATAGCTAGCGAAATTCATCAGTCACGCTTTAGGCTTTAGTAGATGGCAAATTATCTGGATCGATACCTTGCGATCGAATATACTCCATTAATTTTTCTTTTTGTTCACGCTCTTGCTCAGCCCGCTGACGCTCTTGTTCAGCCCGCTGACGCTCTAAATCGATTTGCTCGACAGCCCAGGGTAACATCACCCCCGACTCATCCCACCACCGCAACCAATAGCCAGATCTTCCCTCTTTATCACCCCGCCATGTACCCAAAAATAGGTTCATTTCGGCAATCCAATGTCGCCCATCTGGATTGGGTAATACCAGCTCGTAGCGTTCGTTCTGAAGTTGATAAAATTCCAGCAGTCCACCCTCTGGCTCAAAAATAACGTAAATCGGCACTTTTAAAATTTGCTCGTAAAAGTACCATTTTCCGGGCGGAAAGTTCCGCTTGACAGAATATTCGCTGCCATCGATGTGAGAGAGAAATTCCATGACGATTGTCGGTATATCACCTTCAGCATGGGGTGTATAGCTGCGCCGAGTAGATTCTGTCGGTGCGGTTGCGGCTATGTATAACCAATCAGGGGCTTTCACCACAATTTGGTTATCGATCGTCGCGCATAGCCCAAAATTTGAAACAATCAACATCTGTGGTTGTATAAATCCACTGAGTTCTAAACTCTCTCTTAGTGCCCCTGCTAATAGAGGCTGTCCATCATTTTCCACCGGATCATCCTCTAATTGAAAATCTCTGGGCAATGGTTCCCAGGTAACGACAGATTCATGGTTGATTCTGGCTGTGACGAGTTGAGCAATCATGTCATTTGCCTAATTAGTCTAGTCTTTATTTTATCCTTGATTTACTCACACCTTGCATCAAAACATCGATCACCCGATTTCTAACCTCAGCATCTATTTTCAACCGGAGTCGATCGTATCATATTGTAAAAACAGCACTAATACTTCAACTTTGGGAACCAGGTAAAGATCGAAGGTGCGCCTCGGAAATACCACAATGCAAATATCGGGTCAGAAATGGCACACCCAAACGATGACAGTGGCACGAATGGCACGATGGGGGTGCCGTATAAATGATGAACTGTATCCCATGCGGTGTGCAGCAGCCAGCCAATCCCGATCAAGCGGTAATCCTTTAATCCAAAGTAGGCAACACCAGTCATCACATTACAGAAGGCAAATTCCCAGCCCAATAAGCCACCATTAAGATATGCAGCTCCAGCTCCGGCAATCATCAGGGCACTAAAATTGCGGCGGTTTGGCTCCTTAAATAAAGAGCACAGAGTAATGAAAATTAGAGCTGCCACTAGCGGTGCAATTAGCTGGATAATCGTTATTTCCGGCCTGGATTGAAT
>JANNDQ010000410.1:0-2895 GCA_031387965.1 Chamaesiphon sp. OTE_75_metabat_567 | reverse complement strand
TGCTTGAGCGATATCTAGTGTGAAATATCGATCGAGATATGGCTCGGTACTTTTGAGCAGCGTCAAGATATATGGTGCCATTTGGCTGTAGATTTCTGATGCTGGATTCATATCCATGATGGCAATATGTCCGCCTGGTTTGAGGAGCCGTTTAGCTTCGGCAAAAATCTCGCGAGTAGCTGTCTGAGGTAGCTCGTGACAGATCAGAAACAGGGAAACCAAATCGTAACTGTGGGCTGGTAAACCTGTTGATTCTCCAGCAGCATGAACCCAGTTAATTTGGGCTGATTGTTGCTGGGTGCGGTAATTAGCGATCGAAAGAAAGTAAGGTGATAAATCTAATCCAGTTAGCTGCGCATCAGGATAAACCGCCTGAATCGCGAATGTACTCATACCGACACTACAACCGATATCGAGAATAGTCTCAGGTGCCGTGGGTAAAGTTTGAAGGATCAGATCGTGATAGCTTTGGCGGAGTTGAGTATCACCATTTCTACCAGTTTCAGCAAAAATCTTGGCATGAACGGAATAGGCGGCGACTTCTACTTCCATCGCAGCATCCCAGCTCATGTTTCCTTGTTCGTAAGCGTGAAAGGATGTCAGATAGTATTCAGGATATTTCAGATCGGGATTGGCAATCTGGGCTAAATCTGCCGCCCAGTGAGGTGAAAATGGCTCTGAGCCGCCTCGCGATCGCAAAAACTTCACATCATCCCGCCAAGCCACCCCGATCGATTCAGCCCGTTTGATAATCAATTCCCGCGCTTGGTATTTGGCGAATTTAGCCAGGGGCTTAATCGAAAGGAGGCTATTTACCACTTGACTGACGAGGCGATCTGTCGGATTGAGGGTAGCTGTCATAAATTCGCGTTTAATATTTTTTGCTTATTTCTTTATTCTATAGTTCTGGCAACATCTGGAGCGATCGATCTCACTGATCTCTGGGGAATAATAAGCTAGAGTCCCAAGAGTATCAACAGTCGTGACTAGTTATTTGCCGCCAATCCATGAGTCCGATGACTGAACTGATCCAAATTGGTAATTTCCAAGTACCACAAGCAGAATTAGTACCACTGCTGGCAAAATATCAATTTCTCCCAGGAGTACTGCGTGAACTGACGATCGATCGAGCGATTGCGGCAACTACCTGTAATGATAATGAGCAAATGTCTGCGCTCAAACAGTTTTACGATCGCTATCAATTAACAACAGAAGATCGACTCACTGAGTGGCTAAATTCATTAGGCTTAGATCGTCAACAGCTTGCCGACATTGCTATTCGCAATTTTAAAATTGATAAATTCAAGCAGCAAACTTGGGGCGGCAAAGTTTCATCTTATTTCCTTAAACGCAAGGCACAATTAGATAAAGCTATCTATTCATTAGTTAGAACCAGCGATTTGGGTATCGCTCAGGAAATTTACTTTAGATCGATCGAAGGCGAACAAACTTTTGAAGAAATTGCTCGTCAATATTCTCAAGGTGCTGAATCACAAACGGGGGGATTAATCGGTCCCGTAGAACTAAGTACACCGCACCCAGAGATCGCCAGACTGATTACTAGTCAGCCAGTCGGGAAAATTTGTCATCCGATTCAGCTAGAACAATGGTATGTAATTATTCGTCCTGAACAAATCATTCCCGCCCAGCTAGATGAGCCGATGCGCCAACGATTAATTGATGAATTATTTCAAATTTGGCTGCAAGAAGAAATGTCGTCAAATATTCTTCATGACAATGTTCAGGACTAATTAAACTAATCCTGAACATTATCGAATTTTCTACTTTTTAGGTTCTACTGGCTTATATTCTAGTGTCAGCGATTTGAGATGGGATTGGTATGGTATGAATTTCTTTTCATTTTGGGCAACTCGACTCATTGCGATTGGATAAGTAGCCACCATCGCAATAAATACCCCAATTAGTCCAATTACATATTTATGGAGTTCTTGGGCAGAAATTCGGGCAGGTTTATTAACTTTAGCGGATACGTCAGTGGAGCCTATCAAATTACCACTGATTTGAGGTAGATTATTCATGATTAATTGTCTCTCTTAGGATCGTCGAATGTTGAAACTATTTAAACTTACACTAATGGCAAGTAAGGGAACATTGGATGCCAACTCATCGCTGTTGCAGCTACAAAGAGTCCAAATGTCCATAAGAAAATTGTGCTGGTTTTGACTTGCTTATTTTTAAGTAAATTGTGGAGGATAATCCAGCTGACTAACCAGCCAACGAGCAGCATCGTTTCTTTGCCTGTGTAGCTGCCAATATTTCCCCACAATTTATCTCCGGTATCGCTACCAGGAATCCATTTTCCGAGTCCCCAAATAAACTTCTCACGCTCTTTTGATGTATCAGCTAGATGGTGAGTTACCATCATCGTAAAACAGCCAATTCCAGCACTAATTAAAGCTGCGGCTGCGGAGCCGGATGTGGCTGGTGGTTTGTCCGAACCTTTAGCTAAACCTGCCGGAAATTGTTTGAGGGTTTCCCATACTTTGCCATAAATAGGTGTGTTTGTAGGCAGTTTTTTTGATCGAGTATTTGTCATGATTTAGTGAATAGTGAATAGTAAAAAGTAGGGTAGGCACTGCCCACCAGCTAGAGATTCCGCAATTTATATCTATAAATATCTGCGTTTGTTTACCTAAATAGTGGTTTAAAGCGCATGAATTTTAGCGATACCTAGTCCAGTAACTAAACCACCCATCGCAAAGAACATCATTCCCATTAGTGCGACACAGGTGGCTGATAGAACAACGCGATGTTTCTTCTCTAAGATTGCATCGCCATAATTCCACAAAATCCAGGTACAAGCGACACCTATAGGCAGGGTAAATAAAACGCTAAACTCGTGATATTCCATCAAGACATATTGAGCGAGTGGGC
>JANNDQ010000690.1:0-2561 GCA_031387965.1 Chamaesiphon sp. OTE_75_metabat_567 | reverse complement strand
TAGTGTAAAACCGAGGTGTGAGCAGGGTTTCTTTGGCAGGGCGCTTCACACCCGGTCTGATTTCATCAAATGATGGTTTTGAAACGGAAGTTACCATAATAATCTTTTTATAGCTGATTTAATAGCGATCGACTCAAGCAGCAGCTGAGACATTTAGATCGCTACTTTAATGCATTTTACCAAGTCTAGACTAGCGCGACAGTGGTTTTGTGTTAAGAGTTACTAAATGGTCTCGATTCTCATTCTGAGAGGCTCCGCCAACGAAATCCAAAACATTACCACAGTAAATCGACATCGTACAGATCGAATACTTTATCTGTGGATACCAATGTCATTCCTTCCGTTTGCGCCTGTGCGATTAATAGCCTGTCGAAAGGATCGCGATGATGATATGGCAGATTTTCCAATGACCAAATATGTTCGATGTTGATAGTAAGAATCTGAAGATTATTATCTACTTGCTGAGTTCTCAATATATCGGGGAGATCATCGCTCAATTCTAATTTTCCAAGTTGAATCTTGATTTGCATCTCCCAAATGCTTGTCAAGCTCAAAAATAAGTCATTGTCTGGATTAGCGATAGTCGTCAGAACTGCCTCTCTTACTCGATCCGGTGCATCATTGAGCCAGATAAAAACGTTTGTGTCTAGCAGTAGCTTCATGACTCACCCAACCAAAAAGCATTTGGTAAAGGTTCGTCGAAGTCCACACTCATTGAAATTCTACCTTGATACTGCCCAAATACTCTCTGCTGCTTGGGTGGCGCTGAATTCTGTGCTACAGCAGTTCGTTGTTGAGCTAGAAATGCGACAAAATCAAATACTTGCTGGCGTTGTGCTTGCGACAACATCTCTAGGTCAGTCATCACGCTTTCTGGCATTACCACTGAGTTTGAAGTTTTAGCCGTCATAATATTCCTAGACGATTAAGCTTAGTCTATCTATCATATCCTATAGCTTTTCAAAGCTGGTGGTAAAATCTTTTCCATAAAATCTCCTCAAAATAATTCCCCGCTCCATAGCGAGGAAAATCAATTTAATGAGCGTCTTGCAGCTCGTAAAAATCAGGCGAAACATAATCCTTCCTGAGTGGGTAGCCAACCCAATCCTCCGGCATCAATACCCGCTTGAGATTGGGATGACCATCATAGACAATCCCATACATATCAAACGCTTCACGTTCCTGCCAGTCAGCAGTCCGCCAAATCCAGTACACAGTTGGTACTACTGGATTTTCGCGCGATACAAACACCTTAATTCTCACTTCCTCTGGTCGCACCGCATTATCACTCACCTTCGTTAAATGATAAAAACTGACTAAATCATCACCAGCACCAGCATCATAACCACCCTGACATTGCAGATAGTTAAAGCCATAGGCATATAATGCCGTCGCCACTGGTAACAAGAACTGAGCTTCGACGCGGATCACTTCCGCACCCTGATTATCAGTCTCCAGGGCGATATGATCGACAAAGCCATTCTGAGTCAACCATTGTGAGACTTTGCCCGCAGGGACGATTGGGGCGGCGGCTGGAGTAATTTCAGCCACGTCCTTAGTTTCTTCCTCAGCCACGTTTCACCTCCTGCTTGGGCGCTGTCGCCAGAGCTGGCTGCACAGGTATTCCCATAGCTGCGGCAATTTCCGCAGGGGGATTAACGTGAGTACCTGGCTGGAGATAGGCACCTGTCAAAATCTGGGGTACGACCTTCATATTATGAGTCGTACTGTAATAGCGGTGGGTCTGATTGAGGAGATTCCGCTCTTGCATCGACTCATTCGCGATTTTTTTCCGCAGTTTGATAATGGCATCCATTACCGCTTCTGGACGTGGGGGACAGCCAGGAAGATAGATATCAACTGGAATTAGCTTATCAACACCCCGCACAGCAGTCGGCGAATCAGCACTAAACATCCCGCCCGTAATTGTGCAAGCACCCATGGCAATTACATATTTAGGTTCAGGCATCTGTTCGTAAAGCCGGACTAGTGCTGGAGCCATTTTCATCGTAATCGTCCCAGCAGTAATCAATAAGTCTGCCTGACGAGTACTCGCGCGTGGGACTAACCCAAACCTGTCGAAATCAAATCTAGAGCCAATCATTGCCGCTAATTCAATGAAGCAACATGCCGTGCCAAATAGTAACGGCCACAAACTCGATAACCTCGACCAGTTATAGAGATCGTCTACCGTCGTCAGAATGACATTTTCCGACAAATCCGTCGTCACTTGGGGACGCTCGATCGGGTTGGAAATTCGATCTAAACTATTAATATCATTAATCATGACCATTCTAAAGCTCCTTTGCGCCAAGCATATACTAATGCGATTACAAGAATTGCGATGAAAACCAGAGCCTCGATAAAAGCAAGTAAGCCTAGTTGACTAAATGCTACTGCCCAAGGGTATAAAAATACTGTCTCCACGTCAAAGACAACAAATACCAGTGCAAACATATAGTAGCGAATATTAAACTGAATCCACGCACCACCGATCGGCTCCATCCCAGATTCGTAGGTAGTCCGTCGTTCGGGACCACCACCACTAGGACGCAACAACT
>JANNDQ010000392.1:0-12062 GCA_031387965.1 Chamaesiphon sp. OTE_75_metabat_567 | reverse complement strand
TTCGGTGATGTTGTTAGCAATTTTCATAGACAAAAAAGATACCGCAATGATAAAGAATGTGAATATTTAGGGAATAATAGAGACACCAGACAGTTCGGTCGATTCTAAATCACTAACTCGCGATGGTAGCTCAGTGCTATTGGCTGCGAGCGACTGTACCCAGGATCGGAGATTTGGATTTTAAATCCAAGCTACAATCATTAATAGTAGTATGAGAGTTAAAAATGTTGCTAAAGTTACCATTTTCTCAGGCAATGAACTAGACAGCTGAAATAGTTAAATATTTTAGTCAAAATCGGTGAGTGGAGTCTTAATCGGGAGTTGGAGATGCTGGATGCGATCGTACATAATCTAGAACAAAGCAATCACATTGCCAGAATTAAAAAGCTGGTATTTTGTGCTTGTACTAACAATTGGAGTAATGAAGCCCAACAGCTGAGTACGGTTAAATTCAAGACTCATATCCAACAACTGCGAGATCGGCACGCTTCGATTGTCGAGCTAAAGTATTTACTGTATCGGATCGTGATTCGGCTCAATCACAGTACCAATTATTATACCGTTGCCAATCTCCTCTGTCAGGAGATGGAACCACTATATGCTTATCAATCTACGACGGCAACTGGCGATAAATCAATCGATGACGAGGGTGCCAACGATCCGCTCGGTCGAGTAGCTCCGGCGGCAATGTGGGGCAAGGAAGTAATTTTCACTGTTGAGGAGATCCAAGGATCGATCTTACAGGTGGATCTCACGATTTTTTCGGCTAATCGCCAAATATTGACCCAAACAGTGGTGAATTTCCCCAATCTTGCCCAAATGCTGTCTCAGTATCAAGAATGGCAGTCTCGCTATCGTCGCCTCGATCCCCAGAATCATCGCTTAACCAGCAATAAGGCAGTTAGTTTAGTACCAGAGCGAATTAATGACTGTCTGGATGCGGGCGCGATGCTCCAAGCAAATCTACACCAATGGTATAGTTCGCCTGGTTTCCAGACAATTCGCGAGCGACTGGCGACGACGATCGATCCTGAGCTAGAGATTGATATTATTGTCAGAAGTCGGTCTAAAATATTGCTCAGACTACCGTGGAACTCGATCTGGCAACCATTACTCGATCGATATCCCCAATCAGAAGTCAGTGTATCGCTAATCCCCACCATTTCCACTTCCGCCACGTCCGAAGAAACATTAGAAGTATCAGTATTGTCGATGCTGACTAGTGCTCAAGGCATTAAACTCGATCGCAGTAAAGAGTATTTAGACGCGCTGCCCCTGACAACAGCAACATTTAGCGTTGCACCCAATCATGGTGATTTTATCGATCTTCTGACTCAGCAGTCTTGGAGTGTGCTGTTTTTCAGCAGTTATATTTCTGGCTACTTGCCCAACAATCGGATCTACATCAACCATCACGATACAATTAGCATCAGCGAATTCAAATATCGGATTCGGACTGCTGTTCAGCGCGGGCTAAAGTTGCTAATCCTCAACTGTGGCGAGGGGTTAGAGCTTGCAGGCGAACTCGTCGATCTCCAGATTCCTAATCTAATTGTGATGCGCGAAGCCGTCCAAGATCAAGTCGCTCAAGAATTTGTCAAACTATTTCTGAAAGCTTTTTCTAGTGGTAAATCGCTGCAATTATCCGTTAGGGATGCCCGCGAACGGCTCCAAGCGATCGAAAAAGTAGTGCCCGCAGCCAGCTGTCTGCCGATGATCTGCCAACAAATCGCCGCTCCAGCTTCGACTTGGAATCGACTGGCTCAGATTACCCTGACACCGACAGAGCTAGCCCAAACTGCTGAAGCCGAAGCAACTGGAATGGTCGGTGATGCGTCATATCTGGACATTGAATCATCAACATCAGTTGTCCGACCCGCAATTACTTATGATCGAATTGCCTTGGTACATCAGCTCACTGGATATTTTAGTGAGGTATATGCCCTCGCGCTAACTGCCGATGGACAGTGGCTAGTCAGTGGACATGGTGATATTACTCATGTTGATGATGCCGTGAAGGTCTGGCGGCTCTCAGACGGTAAACTGATTCATAATTTACTTGGACATAGCCACTGGATTTATAGTGTTGCCTTGAGTACTGATGGCGAAACGATCGTCAGTGGTAGTTTGGACGGGACAATCCAATGGTGGCAACTGACTACCGGGACAAAGTTACCACAGCTCCTGGATAATAAAGCGGCTGTCAATGCGATCGCCTTGACACCAGATGGACAGAGACTTGTATCGGGGGGCAATGATGCGATTCTGAAGATCTGGCAGCCGCAAAATGGCTTACTAATCCATCAATGTCCAGGTCATCTCCAGAACGTGGCTTGTATCGCGATTCACCAGCAGAACCAGCTCGTTGCCAGCGGCAGTAGCGACTATACGGTGAGATTGTGGCATTTGCAAGAAGGACGATTGATTAGGACACTATTAGGACACAGTGGTCGGGTTAGTGGGGTGGCAATTACACCTGATGGTACCAAAGTTGTCAGCGTTAGCCATGATTGCACCGTCAAAATTTGGGAAGTAGCTACGGGTAATCTAATTAATACTCTAGTTGGACATACTAAATCTGTCGGCTGTGTGGCAATTTCACCCGATGGGCAGACAATTGTCAGTGCTGGAGACGATCAGACGGCAAATATCTGGAATCTTAGTGATGGTAAACTGCTACATACAATCTCCGCACACGATCGAGCTATCTTAGCCGTTGCCATTAGTGCCGATAGTCGGACAATTGCGACTGGTAGCTATGGTGAGATCCAAGTTTGGCGGGTACCGCATTAGGATAAATATGATTCGTGATGCTTCGATCGCTGACTTACCAGCAATTATTGATATTTATAATACATCAATTCCAGGACGGATGGCGACAGCAGATCTAGAGCCTGTGACTGTGGCGAGTCGGATGGATTGGTTTATGGCTCACAATCCAGATCGTCGTCCGTTGTGGGTGCTCGAAGCTGAAGGTAAAATTCAGGCGTGGTTTAGCTTTCGATCGTTCTATGGACGAGATGCTTATCGTCACACGGCGGAGGTCAGTGTGTATGTGTCGCCAGAGCACTATCACCAGAAGCTGGGCAATAGCTTACTATCAAAGGCGATTTCAGTTGCGCCCAGTCTGGACTTGAAAACATTAGTTGGGTTTATTTTTGCCCACAATCAGCCGAGTTTAAATCTGTTTAAGAAACATGACTTTCAGCAGTGGGGGTATCTACCACAAATCGCCGAACTGAATGGGATTGAGAGAGATTTAGTGATTTTGGGTAGACAAATTAGCTAACTCGCCGAGATACTTCGTGAGTCATCAGATCGTAAGCCAGTCGGGTATTCGGAAAAATTGCCCGCGCCGCTTGAAGCAGATCTTCTAGGCCGATCGCGTTGCCTGGAGCATAACGGGGGCTAAAATGAGTCAGGATTAGTTCCTTGGCACCTGCGCCTAGAGCAACTTGCGCCGCCATTGTCGAGGTGGAATGCAGCCTGTCGAATGCCATTTCAGCATCTTGATGGGCAAATGTAGATTCATGAATCAAGACATCAGCATCTTGAGCTAGTTCGACCGAATTGTCGCAATAGACGGTATCGGTACAGTAGACAAATTTTCGCCCAATTTCAGTTTCACCACACAAATCTCGACCATTTATCACCCTCCCATCGGCTAAAGTTACGACTTCACCATTTTTTAATCTGCCATAAATCGGCCCAGACGGAATTCCTAATGCCTTTGCTTGGGCTAGGTCAAATTTGCCAGTTCGATCGGCTTCACTGACCCGATAGCCGTAAGCTGGTACCTTGTGCTTGAGTGGGATACAACTGACTGTAAAGTCTGCTTCCTGGTAAATAATTCCCGGTTCGATCGTATGTACTTTAATTGGGTAGTTAAAATGAGTGTAAGAATACTTTTGACATGCCCGCAGATATTCATCCAACCCTTTGGGGCCATAAATATCGATCCGATCTGGACTACCGGCCATTCCATAAGTAGCCAACAACCCCATCAATCCAAAAATATGATCGCCATGCAAGTGGGTGACAAAAATCCGGCGAATCTGACTAATTTTGACATCACAGCGCAGTAATTGGTGTTGAGTGGCTTCACCACAATCAAATAGCCACACTTCTGCTCGTTGGGGGAGATTGAGTGCGATACTAGAGACATTGCGTGCCCTAGTGGGGACACCTGACGATGTGCCAAGGAAGGTAATTTGCACGTTATTCGATTCTCATACGTAAGAGGCTATGCCAACGATTGTTCGGTACTTAATTATATCCCTAACCCTACTCTCTACCCGCTATGAAGATAGATTCTGGTAATCCCGATCAAGAGCCAAGAATTGAACTAGTACCACTAATTGATGTAATTTTCTGTATCTTGACATTTTTCCTGTTGACGGGGCTACAAGTATCCAAACAGCAGGCGATTAACGTTGATATTCCAAAGGCTACCAGCGGCGCTCCAGCGGCTCGTGAGATCCTCATGGTGATTCTTAATGATGCGGGGCAACTTTTTCTGGAGCAGCAGCCAATGTTAGTGCCAGGACAATTGATCGAAGCTGTCAAACAGTATCGGATCGCCCGCCCCAACAGCACGATCGTCTTGTATGCTTCCAAACAAGTCAGTTATAACCAAGTGGTGGAAGTACTCGATGCCCTCAGAGGTGTAGCTGGTGATCGTGTCGCCCTCGCCACCCTACCCTCAAATACCCCTGCACCTACGCCCCCAATCCTCAATAGTCCCAATGGCTACGGCTATCCCTACAATCCGTACCAAAGCACAACTCCTCCCGTCGCACAGCCAACCCAGGGCACCAACCCGCCTGGATCTTTCGGACAACCTGCTCAAATCACCCCTGCTCCAGTCAATCCTAGCCCCGTAACGCAGCCACAGCCGATCGCAACTCCTGCCCCAGCTCCGACTAAAACTCCCACACCAACTCCTACAGCAGCTCCGAGCAAATCTCCTTAGTATTAGGCGGCACAAGTAACCTAGTATTTATCCTTGCCTCCCAACTCTCAACTCCCAACCTTCCCAACTAGTAGGTTCATGTGAGTAAATTGATTGAGCAATCACCCGATGCAGCTAAATACCATCTAGTTATGGACTGTCTGAACACTCATCAATCTGAAGCATTGGTTCTGTAAACTTCTTCATGTCATCTCTACAGCAACTTATCGATTTTGATCGCCTGCATGTTTGGCATCCCTATGCAGCGATGCCGAATCTGCAACCAATATTTCCAGTTGCATCTGCACGAGGCGTACATATTCAATTGATGGATGGTCGATCGCTCATTGATGGGATTTCTTCCTGGTGGACTTGTATTCATGGCTATAATCATCTCCGCCTAAATCAAGCTGCTCATGCCCAGATCGATCGAATGTCCCATGTCATGTTTGGCGGTCTGACGCACCAGCCAGCAGTAGATTTGACTAGAAAATTGATCGATCTTACCCCAGCCGCACTTCAGCAGGTGTTTTTTTGTGACTCTGGCTCGGTTGCGGTGGAGGTGGCGATGAAAATGGCGGTGCAATATTGGTACAATCGCGGTTTGCCACAGAAGCAAGGTTTTCTCACCCTCCGAAATGGCTATCATGGAGACACCTTTGCGGCGATGTCAGTTTGCGACCCGGTGAATGGGATGCACCATCTGTTTCGCAATCTGGTGAGTCAGCAATACTTTGCTGATGCACCGCAGATTGGCTTCGAGGATGACTGGCAAGAGCGGGATATTCAGAGTTTTGCAATTTTGCTAGCAGCACACCACGATCGCATCGCAGCGGCGATTTTTGAGCCTGTTGTCCAAAATGCTGGGGGGATGCGCTTTTATCATCCAGAATATGTGCGCCAAGCCAAGGCATTATGCGAAAAATACGATGTCTTACTGATTTTAGATGAGATTGCGACTGGGTTTGGTCGCACGGGCAAAATGTTTGCCAGCGAACATGCGGGGGTCTGTCCAGATATTTTATGCGTGGGTAAGGCACTGTCTGGGGGATTTATTTCTCTTGCAGCTACGCTGACGACGAGAGAGATTAGTGCCAGTTTTGCCGCAGGTGAAGCTGGCGTATTTATGCACGGCCCCACATTTATGGCAAATCCCTTGGCTTGTGCGGTGGCTGTGGAAAATTTAGCCCTGCTCGAAAGTTATGATTGGCAATCTACGATTCGATCGATCGAAGCTCAACTGAAAGCCGAGTTGGAGCCTTGCCGGAATTTAGCCGCAGTCAAGGATGTACGGGTATTAGGCGCGATCGGCGTGGTAGAGTTGCACAATCCGGTGGATATGCAAACAATTCAACCCCGTTTTGTGGAAGAAGGCGTATGGTTGCGTCCGTTTGGGCGGCTGATTTATACGATGCCACCATATATTATTCAACCACCAGAACTTACCGCAATTACTAAGGCTATTTGCAAAATTGTCACCCATATTTAAGTGTAAATCAATAATGGAAATCGGTATGTCGAAATGAATTATGATAAAAAGTAAGTCGCATTGCTAGAGGCCGATCTCATGGTTAATACTCAAATCCGTCAGCTCACCAGTACTGAATATTATGGAATGATGGAAAGTGGCATCATTCGGGAAGGTGAGAAAGTAGAACTAATTTTAGGACAGATTTTTACGATGGCAGCAAAAGGGACTCGACATACTGTTTCTACCAGCAGATTATTAAAGAACCTGCTGATACTAATTGAGGATCGGGCGATCGTTCGTTGTCAAGATCCGATTAGTTTACCCAATCATAGTGAACCAGAACCAGATATTGTGATTGCGAGATTGCGATCAGATGAGTATATCAATAGTCATCCATCACCTGCTGATATTATTTTAGTGATTGAGGTTGCTGACTCAAGTATTAAGTTTGACCGAGAGACTAAAGCTCTAATCTATGCAGCCGCCGGAATTAGTGAATATTGGATTATTAATTTGATTAACGATCGCTTAGAAATATATCGTCAGCCTGAAAGCAATATCTACACCAGTATTGAAATTATTACACCACCTCGCTCCATCAAACTACCCCAATTTTCAGAGATTGGACTTGAGATTGGTGATTTTTTCCCCGCCCAGAAAACCTGAAGCAGAATTTCGGCTCAACTAAGCTGCTTATTAATCAGCGCAAATTGTTAATCAGCGAAGATCTTGTTAAGTCATAACCTTGCACTGTCCATAATCTCGCAATAAGTGATCGCACAATACCAACGCCACCATTGCCTCAACCATCGGTACCGCACGGGGGAGTACACAAGGATCGTGTCTACCTTTTGCTGCTAAGGTTGTTTCTTCACCTGATTGAGTGACGGTATTCTGCTCCTTGCGAATTGTTGCAGTAGGTTTAAAAGCGACACGGATAATAATATTCTCGCCGTTGGAAATACCGCCTTGAGTACCACCAGAACGATTGGTGCGCGTTCTAATCTCACCGTGTTCATCGGTGTAGAATTCGTCATTATGTTCGCTCCCAGTCAACAGGGTACCTGCAAAACCTGAACCGATCTCAAATCCTTTAGTCGCTGGAAGGGACATCACCCCTTTGGCGATATCTGCTTCCAATCTGTCGAATACTGGTGAGCCTAGACCTTTAGGAACGTTGCGTACCACGCATTCTACCACGCCACCGATCGAGTCGCCCTCTCTGCCGATCGCTTCAATGCGATCGATCATCCGATCTGCACAGTTGAGATCTGGACACCGCACGATGTTGCTCTCTACTTGAGCGAGGGTGACGCTATCAGTATCGACAGTTGCCTCGATATCCTGAATTCGTTTAACGTAGCCAATTACTTCGACATTATTAAAAAGCTGCAAGACTTTCTTGGCGATTGCCCCAGCAGCCACGCGCCCAATCGTTTCCCGCGCTGAAGATCTGCCCCCACCCTGCCAATTCCGAATTCCATATTTAGCATCGTAAGTCGCATCGGCATGAGATGGGCGATAAGTTTGCACCATCTCACTATAATCCTGAGATCTAGCATCCTTATTTCGCACCAGAATACTAATCGGCGTACCCGTCGTCTTACCTTCAAATACCCCAGACAGAATTTCGCAGATATCATCCTCTTTTCGAGGTGTGGTAATCTTGCTCTGTCCTGGTTTTCGTCTGTCGAGTTCAACCTGAATTTCCGCCTGACTAATCTCGACTAACGGAGGACATCCATCGATGATCACACCTACCCCACCCCCATGCGATTCGCCGTAGGTGGTAATTCTAAATAAATGTCCAAAGGTGTTTCCCATCTTACTCAATCTTCGGTTATTAATTGTTATTTTATCAGGTTTAAACCGATACTTTTTGACTAGCTAAGATTTCAACCTCGAAAACTTCACTAAATACTTTGATGATTTGCTGACGGACTAAATTAGGATTAATATCAGGAATAAATTCTGCCATACTGCCAACAGATCGATCGACAATGCCGCAGGGCACGATTTGATCGAATCCAGCTAAATCTGGACAGACATTGAGGGCAAAACCGTGCATCGAAATCCATTTAGTAACTTTAATGCCGATCGCGGCAATTTTGCGATCTTCAACCCATACTCCAGTTAAACTGTCAATGCGTTCACCTGTTAAATCATTGAGAGCCAAGACTTGAATTATAACTTCTTCTAGCTGCCTTAGATACCAGTGTAAATCCTGCTGATAATGCCGGAGATTGATAATTGGATAAACGACTATTTGCCCTGGACAATGATAGGTGACTTCGCCACCTCGTTCAACGCGATATAGTTCATACTCGGTTTCCAGATGGTCAAATTTCAAGAATTCTAAACTAGAACCAGTTCCTAGTGTGTATACGGGTGGATGTTCGAGGATCACTAGTGCATCATTTAGATCTGGATTATTGATTCGTTCTTGTTGAAGTGATTTTTGCCAAATCCAGGCAGTTTGATAATCAATTTGTTCACAATTGTACAATAAGCATTCACGCTTTTTTATTGATAGTTCCTCAGGGTAAGTTAACATTGTTTTGAGAAAGTTTGAGATTAAGTAGAGATAGTGCAAACACAATTAGAAATAAGATCAGACCAATTGTACAAGCATAGCTGAGATCGGGATTGCTCGATCCAAAACCCTGTTGATATAGGTAATAAACAACTGTTTTAGAACTATTTCGTGGCCCACCTTGAGTCATCACATAGACTTCTTCAAAGATTTTAGTTGCTGCGATCGCTGAAATCACCGCGACCAACAACATATAAGGACGCATCAACGGAATTGTAATATCCCAATGCTTAGTATAACTGTCCGAACCATCGATCGCGGCTGCTTCATACAAGTCGGCCGGAATTGATTGTAGCCCTGCCAAATAGATGGTCATGTAGTAGCCCAATCCTTTCCAAATTGTCACTAACATCACACTAAACAATGCTAACCCTGGACTTGTCAACCACGGAATTGCTGAAATCCCTATGACTTTTAACAGTTGATTGAGTAAGCCATTCTCTGCGTAGATAAACTTCCAAGCAATTCCCGCTACCACCATCGAAATAATCACCGGAACATAGTAAGCCGCTCGAAAAAAACTCATCCCCTGGAGCTTCTGATTGACTAAAATTGCCAGTAGCAGCGGTGCAAATACCAAAATCGGTACTACCCCGCACAAATACATTACTGTATTTCTCAGCGTCTGCCAGAAGACCTGATCCTTGAATAATCGATCGAAGTTAGCCCATCCTTGCCAACTAGCCGTACCGGAAATCAGGTCATAATTGGTGAAGCTGAGAAAAAAAGCCTGCAATGCTGGCAAAAATACGGTCAAGCCCAGCAACAGCAACGCCGGAAAGAGAAATAAATAAGGTGTCCAGTTAACTTGACGAAGACGAATCATCACTTAGGGAGTAGAGAGTAGGGAATAGAGAGTAGGAGAAAATGATAAATTCTCCCATCACTGTATAAAAGGGTAACTAACAACTTACATTCAATAAGCGATCCCCTAGTCCCTATTTTGTACTATTCTGTAAAAGGATCGGTCTAAATATTCCTGTCATTTGACGATCCTGACTGCCGATTCCGCAAGGCGGAGGCTCCGCCAACGACAGGCATAACTAGTAGAATCTTCATGTTTGGTCTTATCGGTCATCTTACCAGCTTAGAACATGCCCAAGCCGTCGCTAAAGACTTAGGCTTTCCAGAATATGCGGATCAAGGGCTAGACTTCTGGTGCAGTGCTCCGCCGCAAACAGTAGACCACATCACGGTCACAAGCATTACCGGACAGCAGATTGAAGGGGTTTACGTTGAGTCGTGCTTTTTGCCCGAAATGTTGGCAACTCGCCGGATTAAAGCGGCGATTCGGAAGATTCTCAATGCGATGGCACATGCTCAGAAGCAGGGAATTCAGATTACAGCATTGGGCGGATTTTCGTCGATTATTTTTGAAGAATTCGATCTTCAGCAAAATAAGCAAGTTCGGAATATTGAATTAGACTTCGACAGATTTACCACGGGAAACACTCACACTGCATACATTATCTGTCGGCAGGTGGAAGAAGGAGCGGCCAAACTAGGCATCGATCTAAGTAAAGCCACTGTTGCCGTCGTTGGTGCTACTGGTGACATTGGTAGTGCAGTGTGTCGGTGGATCGATCGTCGCACAGACATCACTGATTTACTTTTAGTCGCGCGCAATCAAGAACGGCTTCAGAATTTGCAGGCTGAGCTAGGGCGCGGTAAAATTCTCAGCTTGGAGGAGGCTTTGCCCATTGCCGATATCGTCGTCTGGGTGGCAAGTATGCCCAAGGGTGTGGAAATAGATGGCACTAAACTCAAGCAGCCCTGTTTGCTGATTGACGGTGGCTACCCTAAAAACTTAGGGACTAAAGTTCAAGCTCCAGGTGTGTATGTAATGAATGGCGGGATTGTAGAGCATTCTCTCGACATCGACTGGAAGATTATGAACATCGTCAATATGGATGCCCCCGCTCGTCAGCTCTTTGCCTGTTTTGCCGAAGCAATGCTGTTAGAGTTTGAGAAATTACATACTAGCTTCTCGTGGGGCCGCAATCAGATTACGATCGAAAAGATGGAACAAATCGGTCAAGCTTCGATTAAACACGGCTTTCGCCCCTTATTATCTTTTGTTGGCAGCTGATCCATAGTTATTGGTAGTTATTTAGAGTTATGGCTGGTGGGCACTGCCCACCCTACATTTTTACTACCCCCTATCCCCTACCCTCTAACCTCTACCCTCTACTCTCTACCCTCTACTCCCTAACCAATGGCTGCTCCCACCGAAAAGAAGCCCTTTTTATTAGAATTTGAAAAGCCACTGGCAGAATTGCAACAGCGGATCGATCAGATTCGTGAACTTGCAGAAGAAAGTAGCGTCGATGTCTCCAGCCAGATTCGTCAATTGGAGACTAAATACGTGCAACTGCGCGACGAAATTTTCAGCAGTCTTACCCCATCCCAGCAGCTCCAGCTAGCTCGGCATCCCCGCCGTCCGAGTACGCTCGACTATATCCAAGCAATTTGTGATGAGTGGATTGAATTGCATGGAGATCGGCGCGGTAAGGATGATCCGGCGCTAGTTGGTGGAGTGGGGAAACTTGCGGGGATTCCAGTAGTGTTACTGGGACACCAAAAGGGACGAGACACTAAGGATAACGTCGCGCGAAATTTTGGGATGGCAGCTCCAGGTGGCTATCGTAAGGCGATGCGGCTGATGGATCATGCCAATCGGTTTGGGATGCCGATTATTACATTTATCGATACGCCGGGGGCTTGGGCGGGGCTAGAGGCAGAGGAACTAGGGCAGGGTGAAGCGATCGCGTATAATCTCAGGGAGATGTTTAGGCTGGATGTGCCAATTATTTGCACGGTAATTGGTGAAGGTGGCTCGGGCGGTGCGCTGGGAATTGGCGTAGGCGATCGATTTATGATGTTTGTACATGCGGTTTATTATGTCGCTAGTCCTGAAGCTTGCGCCTCGATTTTGTGGAAAGATGCGGGTAAATCTGCTCAAGCGGCTGAAGTATTAAAAATTACCGCCAAAGATTTAAAAGGTTTGGGTATTCTCGACCAAATTTTACCAGAACCGCTCGGTGGCG